>DATCEL010000239.1:0-2484 GCA_036510115.1 Caulobacteraceae bacterium | reverse complement strand
GAGAAGGCGGCCGACATGATCCTGGGGCTTGCCCCCGCGACGTCCCTGGCGGCCTGACAATGCACCCCTCGATCCACGCCAGATCCCATCCCGACAAGGCCGCCTACATCATGGCCGCCTCCGGCGAGGTGGTGACCTATGGCGAACTCGATGCTCGCTCCAACCAAGGCGCCCATCTTTTCCGCGACATTGGCCTCGCCGCTGGAGACGCCATCGCGCTCTTCATGGACAACAGCGCCCGCTACTATGAGGTGCTGTGGGCGGCGCAGCGTTCGGGTCTGCGCTTCACCTGTATTTCGTCGAAGCTGACCGCCGGCGAAGTCGAGTACATCGTCGCCGACAGCGGCGCGAAGGCCGTCATAGTCTCGGCCGGCGTGGCGCCCGTGGCGCGCGAACTGGCGCCACTGATTTCGAACGCTCGCCTCTACATGGTCGATGGGGCCGAGGCGCCCTACCAGAGCTTTGAAGCCGCGCGGGCGTCCATGCCGACAACCCCGATCGCCGACGAGAGCGCGGGCTCGGCCATGCTCTATTCGTCCGGCACCACAGGACGGCCCAAGGGCGTGAGGCGCGCTGGCGCCGTGGACGGCGGCCCGATCGATGCGCCCAGCGCGCTGGCGATGATGGGGCAGGCGATGTACGGCTGGGACGCCAACAGCATCTATCTCTCGCCCGCGCCCCTCTATCACGCCGCGCCGCTCGGCTGGTCGATGGCCCTTCTCGCCACCGGCGGCACGGTCATCCTGATGGAGCGCTTCGATCCGGAAGGTGCGCTCGCCGACATCGAAAAATATCACGTGACCACGGCGCAGTGGGTGCCGACGCATTTCGTCCGTATGCTGAAGTTGCCCGCCGAAACGCGCGCCAGGTACGACCATTCATCGCTGAAAAGCGTATTCCACGCCGCCGCGCCCTGTCCCGTGCCGGTCAAACAGGCGATGATCGATTGGTGGGGGCCGATCGTCCACGAGTACTACGCCGGCACCGAGGGAAACGGCTTCACCGCCATCGATTCGGTCGAATGGCTGCGAAAGCAGGGATCGGTCGGCAAGGCGATCGTGGGCGAGGTGAAAATCTGCGACGAGGCGGGCGATCCCGTCCCGCCGCGCACGGAAGGGACGGTGTATTTTTCCGGCGGCGGCGCGTTCGAATATCACAACGATCCCGCCAAGACGGCGGAGAGTCGCAACAAGCACGGCTGGACGACGCTCGGCGACGTCGGCTGGCTCGACGAGGAAGGCTATCTCTTTCTCACCGACCGCAAGAGCTTCATGATCATCTCCGGCGGGGTGAACATCTATCCGCAGGAGATCGAAAACCTGCTGATCGGCCACCCCAAGGTGGCGGACGTGGCCGTGGTTGGCGCGCCGCATGAGGAAATGGGCGAGGAGGTGGTGGCGGTCATCCAGCCGGTGGATTGGGCCGACGCCGGCGACGCGCTCGCCGCCGAGCTCAGCGCCTTCGCCCGGGCCAATCTATCGCACGTCAAGACACCCCGGCGGATTGATTTCATGGCCGAGCTGCCGCGCCATCCGACGGGCAAGCTCTACAAGCGGCTGATCCGCGACGCCTATTGGGGCAAGACGGACGCCGCCGTCGTCTGAGGACTCCCGAGGAGACGCTGTTCATGGATCTCGGCATTTCCGGCCGCACGGCCATCGTCTGCGGAGCGAGCGCGGGGCTGGGTCGCGGCGTGGCCATGGCCCTGGCGCGAGAGGGCGTCGCCCTGACCATCGCCGCCAGGGGCGCGGACCGGCTCGAGGCGACCGCGTCGGAGATCGCGACCGAGACCGGCGTTTCAGTGACGCCCGTGGCCTGCGACGTGACCACCGAAGAGGGCCGGGCGAGTCTGCTCGCGGCCTGCCCGTCACCCGACATTCTGATCAACAACGCCGGCGGCCCTCCGGCCGGCGATTTCCGCGCCTTCTCGCGCGACGACTGGATCGGCGCCATCGACGCCAACATGCTCGCGGCCATCTTTCTCATTCGCGCCACCCTGGACGGCATGATCGAGCGCAAGTTCGGCCGGGTGGTGAACATCACCAGCGGAGCGGTGAAATCGCCGATCGCCGCCCTGGCGCTCTCCAACGCGGCGCGGGCAGGCCTTACGGGCTTCGTCGGCGGTCTGTCGCGCCAGGTCGCGGTCCACAATGTGACCCTCAACAACGTGCTGCCCGGCCTCTTCGATACCGATCGGCTGCGTCACCTTCAGGGCGGCGACGAGGCCGTGCGCGAGCGGCAAAAGAGGCAGATCCCGGCCGGACGTTTTGGCGATCCAGCGGAGTTCGGCGATCTCTGCGCCTTCCTCTGCGGGGCCCGCGCCGGCTATATCACCGGCCAGAATTGGCTCATCGACGGCGGCCAGTTCCCGGGTCTGCTGTGAAGGGTTTCGGTGGATCGATTCCGCCGCTGCCCGGATTGACCGCATCGCCAAGGCCTTCCGCCTCGCCGATCAGCGGACCTTTCGGAGGTCTCAGTTGGGTG
>DATCEL010000238.1:0-2539 GCA_036510115.1 Caulobacteraceae bacterium | reverse complement strand
GCCGCTTCTGGGAGGTGATCGACAAGCACCAGGTCGAGATTTTCTACACCGCGCCCACCGCCCTACGGGCGCTGATGCGGGATGGCGAGGGGCCGGTCACGCGCACCTCGCGCCAGTCCCTTCGCCTGCTTGGCACGGTCGGCGAGCCGATCAATCCCGAGGCCTGGCTGTGGTATCACCGCGTCGTCGGCGAGGGCCGCTGCCCGATCGTCGACACCTGGTGGCAGACCGAAACCGGCGCCTGCCTGATCGCCCCCCTTCCGGGGGCGACGCCGCTCAAGCCCGGCTCGGCGACCAAGCCCCTGCCGGGTGTGAAGCTCGAACTGGTGGATGCCGATGGCGCGGCGCTTGCCGGCGCGACCAGCGGCAATCTTTGCCTGACCGATAGCTGGCCCGGCCAAATGCGCACGGTGTGGGGCGACCACGAACGCTTCATCGCCACCTATTTCACAACCTATCCTGGCAAATACTTTACCGGCGACGGCTGCCGCCGCGACGAGGACGACTACTATTGGATCACCGGCCGGGTGGACGACGTGATCAATGTCTCTGGCCACCGGCTCGGCACCGCTGAAATCGAAAGCGCTCTGGTTGGCCACGAAGGCGTCGCGGAGGCGGCGGTGGTCGGCTTCCCGCACGACATCAAGGGCCAGGGCATCTATGCCTACGTCACCCTGAGAACCGACCGGACGCCGAGCGACGCCTTGCGGGCGGAACTGGTGAAATGGGTGCGCGCGGAAATCGGCCCTTTCGCCGCCCCCGACGCCATCCAGTGGGCCCCGGCTTTGCCCAAGACCCGTTCGGGCAAGATCATGCGCCGCATCCTGCGCAAGGTGGCCGAAGGCGACGTCTCCAACCTCGGCGACATCACCACCCTTGCGGACCCGTCGGTGGTCGAGGATCTGGTCAGGAACCGGGTGGGAAGTTGAGCGGGGCCGAAGCCATCGACGGAATTTGGGTGTTCGACGGCGTCTGCAACTTCTGCTCGATTTCGGTACGGCTTTTCTTGGCGCTCGAACGGACGGCGGAGATTCGCTTCACACCGATTCAAAGTCCTTTCGGCCGCGAGTTGGCCGTAAGTACAGGCGTTGATCCGGATCAGCCGCTGAGTTTTCTGTTCTTTGATCGCGGTCAGGCGCTGCAGAAGTCGGCAGCCGTCATGGCTCTTCTTGGCCGCTTGCCGCCGCCTTGGCGCTGGCTGCGCCTGGCGCGCGTCGTTCCCGAGGCGTGGCTTGATTGCGCATACGACTGGTTCGCGGCTCATCGCTATCGGTTGTTCGGAAAGCGACGGACCTGCGTGGCTCCCTCGCCCGTGATCCGGGCGCGATTCATTCTCGAGGCGCCAACTTCGTGAACCCACCGCTGGCGCGGATCGTCGTGTTGGGCGCCACCGGCATCTTCGGCCAGCGCCCTGCACGCCGCCTGGTGGAATGGCCGGACGCGTCGGTGGTGCTGGCCGCGCGGGGCCGCGCCGCCCTGGAGGTTCTGCGCCGGACGTTGGAGGCGGACGGCGCCGCCAACCCGGTTGAGGTGGCCGTGTTGGATCGGCAGTCGCCCGCCGGGCTTGAGGACCTTCGCCCCTGGGCGATCGTCGATTGCGCCGGTCCTTTCCAGGCGTCGGACTATCGGCTGGCCAAGGCCGCGCTCGAGGCGCGCGCCCACTATCTCGACCTCGCAGACGGTCGCGCTTTCGTCGCTGGCTTCGTCTCGATTGTAGACGAGCCGGCGCGGCTGGCAGGCCTTTGCGCGGTCACCGGCGCCAGTTCTTCGCCGGCGCTCAGTCACGCGGCGATCGCGCGGGTCACCCGCGGATGGCGAGGGGTCGATCGGATCGAAGCGGCCATCGCTCCGGGCGCTCGCGCGCCGCGTGGCAAGTCGGTAGTCCGCGCCGCTCTGTCTTGGGTTGGCCGCCCGGTTCGGGTGTTTGTCGCTGGGGAGTGGCGCTCTCGTCCCGGCTGGGGCCTGCTGCGTCGCGCGGAGATGGTTGGATTGGGCAGCCGCTGGCTCTCCCTCGCCGAGACGCCAGACCTCGATGTTCAAGTTGAAGCTTTCCAGCCTCGGCGCGACGCCTTGTTTCTGGCGGGGTTGGAAATGTCCGCCGAGCACCTCGGCCTGTGGCTACTCTCGTGGCTGGTCCGCGTCGGTTTGATGCGCAACCTCGAACCGTTGGCTGGAATCTTGCCCAAGCTTTCGGCGCCGATCAGCCGGTTCGGGTCGGACAGAGGCGGGATGAGCGTCATCGTTCAAGGTCTGGACGCTGACGGTGAACCCGCCATCGGGCGTTGGTCTCTTTGCGCGGAAGCCGGCCAGGGGCCGTTCGTACCGATCCTCCCCGCCGCCGCCGTGCTGCGTGCGTGGTTGGACGGGCGCGCCGATCCGGGTGCCACAGTCTGCGCCGGTCTGGTCGACCTAGATTCCATTATGCAGCAAGGGGAAGGCCTCTCCATCCGCACGTCCCTTCAATTCAGTTCCCCCGCCGATCGATCGCTGACCCGCCGCCTGCTCGGCGCGGCTTTCGACGAGTTGCCCAGGGCGGTCA
>DATCEL010000237.1:0-2433 GCA_036510115.1 Caulobacteraceae bacterium | reverse complement strand
CGTGCTCGCCACGCTCGGCGGTCTCAGAGGCGGCGCCTTCTATGCCGCGGTGACCGAATCCCTGCCCAGACGCATCCGTGGGGGCGCCTTCGCCATCCTCTATGCTTCCGCGGTCGCCGTCTTCGGCGGCACGACCCAGCTCGTCATCACTTGGCTTACCCAAATCACCGGCAACGCCATGGCCATGGCCTGGTACGTGTTCGCCGCCTTGATCGCCTCGCAGATCGCGGTGATGCTGATTGTCGAAAGCGCGCCGGTCAGGGTGCCGCCGTTGGCTGTCACGGTTGCCTAACCGACCGAATATGGAGCGAGAGGCCGACGCCCGCGTTGTTACAGCACGGATGATGGACTTCGCTTAAGGGCTCGGCAAAGCCGCAAACCGGCGCCATAGGGACGTGGATGAATCTCAGTTTCGCCGCCAAGACCCTATCCAGCGCGCAAACCCAGGCTTCTGGCAGTTCGTTCTACAGCGCCATGCGCCTGTTGCCGCGGTCCGAGCGCGCGGCCATGTTCGCCATCTACGCCTTCTGTCGGCAGGTGGACGACATCGCCGACGAGACAGGGCCGACAGCCGAAGAACGGCGGGCGCAGCTCGATGTCTGGCGCCGCGCGATCGACAGTCTCTATACTGGTGGCCCGACTCCGAGAGTGCGCGATCTCGCCGGCCCGACGCGCCACTTCGGTCTGACCAAAGAAGATTTCCTGGCGGTGATCGACGGGATGGAAATGGATGTGGACGGACCCATCCGCCGGCCGGATTTCGCCACCTTCGACCTCTATTGCGACCGCGTCGCCAGCGCCGTCGGCCGACTTTCGGTGAAGGTGTTTGGCATGGCCGACGAGCCCGGCCGCGAACTCGCTCACCACCTCGGGCGGGCGCTGCAGTTCACCAACATCCTGCGCGATCTGGACGAGGACGCCGAGATGAGCCGGCTGTATTTGCCGGACGAAGCGCTCGCCGCCGCCGGCATCGAGGGCGACGAGCCCGAAGCGGTTCTCGCGCATCCGGCGCTGGGGAAGGCCTGCGCCTGGCTGGCGGCCAAGGCGCACGAGCACTACGGCGCGGCCAATGCGGTGCTCGCCAAAAAGCCGGCCGGACGGCTGCGCGCGCCCCGACTGATGAGCGCGGTCTATCGAACGATCCTGAAGCGAATGGAGCGAGGGGGCTGGAAGGCTCCGCGCGAGCGCATTTCCCTGGGCAAAGGCGCGCTCGCCTGGATCGTCGCCACCCGCGGACTCCCGCGGTAAGCGGCGCCCGCCGTTGAAAGTCTACGTCGTCGGAGCGGGTCTGGCGGGATTGTCGGCCGCGACGAGCCTCGCCGCGCGCGGACATCAGGCGGTGCTGATCGAAGCTTCGGCCCAGGCGGGCGGCCGATGCCGCTCCTATCTCGATCCGGTGCTGGAGATGACGGTCGACAACGGCAATCACCTCGTCCTTTCCGGAAACCAGGCGGTGTTCGCCTACCTACGCCGGATCGGCGCGGCGGACCGGCTGACCGGTCCCGCCGATGCGCGGCTCGACTTCCACGACCTCGGCGAGGGCGCGCGGTGGACAATCCGGCCGAACGGCGGACCGTTACCTTGGTGGCTGCTGGCCAAGGATCGCCGGGTTCCCGGCACCCGCGCCGCCGACTATCTGGCGCTGGCGCGACTGGTCGCGCCCCGGAGTGAGCGGACCGTTGGCCAATCGATCCGGTGCGAGGGCCCTCTGTGGACGCGGCTGATCGAACCCTTTCTGTTGGCCGCCCTGAACACCAACGCTCACGATGGTTCGGCGACGCTGGCCGGGGCGGTGATCCGCCAATCCCTGGCCCGGGGCGGAAACGCCTATCGCCCGAGGATCGCCACGCCCACCCTCTCGTCCGCCTTCGTCGATCCGGCCCTGGCCTTCCTGGCGGCCCGCGGCGGTATCATCAGGCTGCAGTTACCGGTGAAATCCCTGACCTTCGGCGGAGATCAGGTGAGGGGCTTTATCGCCGGCGAAGGCGAGATCGCGGTGGCGGCGGACGAGGCGGTGATCCTGGCCGCGCCGCCGTGGATCGCCGAGGGCCTCATTCCGGGGCTTGAGGTCCCCAATCGATTCAACGCCATCGTCAACGGCCATTTCCGGTTCACCCCGCCGAAAGGACTGGCGCCGATCGTCGGCTTGATCGGCGGGACGGCGCAGTGGGTTTTCGCCTTTGAGGATCGCCTGTCGGTGACGGTCAGCGCCGCCGACGATTTGGCCGATCAGGATCGGGAAGGTCTGGCGCGGGCGCTGTGGCGTGACGTCGCTGCAACTCACGCCCTGCCGCCGGAGCTTCCGCCGTGGCGCATCGTCAAGGAACGTCGCGCGACCTTCGCCGCCACCCCCGAGCAGAACGCCCGGCGACCCGCCGCCCGCACCCGCTGGCGCAACCTCATCCTCGCCGGCGACTGGACGGCGACCGGCCT
>DATCEL010000236.1:0-2560 GCA_036510115.1 Caulobacteraceae bacterium | reverse complement strand
GCCGTCGCGTGCAAACACCCGCAGAATATACCCCAGCCCCCAGAGACCGGCGCGTATGAGGACGGCGCGGAGCAGACCCGGCTTGACGTGGACCAGGCTGATCATGTGATTCTGAACCGTCCGGTCCTCGGCTCTCGCCATGGCGAATTGCTCGGCCTGATCGAGGCGCGGAGCGTCCTGCGAGGGATCGGCCTTCTCGAGAGTTCGTAGCCACGCCAGGATGGCCCCGGCGCTCGCCGCGGCCCCCAAAACCGCGATCCCGGCGAGCACCCAGAGGGAAGCGGGCAGATCGGGGATCAGCACGGCGCGCAATACCGCCAGCAGCACGAGGGCGGGCAGCGCCAGCAAGGCCACCGCCGCGCAGCCGAAGGCGATCAGACGCAGCCAGTCCTCCAGGCTCTCGAGCGCGCCGACGCGGGACTCCGGCCGCTCGTCCAGCCAAGTGAAGTCGGGGAGCAAGGCGGCCCGCAGGACAGCGTGGACAGCGGGCGTGGATTGGGTCCGCAGAGTCGGATTGTCGGCCAGCAACCTCGCGGCGACGAACAGGGCGCCGTCCCGTTCGATGCGCTCGCGATCCAGCCCGCGGTTTCCCTGATGGAAGACGGCCGGCCAAACCGTGCAAGCCTCCAGCAATGGCGCCAACGGGACCGTCGATCCCGGTGCGGTCGCCTCGGCGAACAGCGCCATGGCGGCGGGCGGCGACTTGGCGCAGCGGAGCATGTCGCGCAGGCGAGGACCCATCGCCGCTTCCAGAAGCGCCCAGAAAGGGCTGGGCGGTCCATCGAAATTGGCTTCCAGGACGAACACGGGGTCGTACTGGTCGTCGGTGAAGACGGTGAGGGACATGAAGTGCAGGGTCGGAACCGCCCGTGCGAGGCGTCCGTATTTCGGCTCACTCGCTTCCTCGTCCGCCTTCAGCGCCGAGATCTGATCACGCAGCCGCCGCGCGCTTGGGGGCGCGACTTCGACCACCACACTCAGGACCGTCTGCGCCACGATCGCCTCCCCGACCAGGTGGAGCGTGGCCCGCGCGGCGAGGCCGGTCAACCTGCATTCGGGGCGACACCTGCATTCGGGGCGGCCTGCGCGCGCCGCCTCATACGACGAGGGCGGTGGGGGCGACGGCCGCGCTGTCGGGGAACACGAGCGTATCGAGCTTGGCGCGTTCGATCCCCAGATGATCGCGCAGGACGCCCTTGAACAGGGCGCGCATATCCAGCGTCGGGGCGGTATCGCGGTTCTCGAACAGGCTCGCCTGAGCCAGGGTAGGCCAATCGCCGACGATGCCGCCCTTCTTCAAGGCGCCGCCGAGAAGCAGGGCGGTGGAGGCGGTGCCGTGGTCGGTGCCGTTGGTGCCGTTGACGCGGGCGGTGCGGCCGAATTCAGTGGCCATCACCACGACGGTGTTGGTCCATGCCGGGCCAAGGCCGGTGGAAAGTCCGTCAATGAAGGCGTCCACATAGGCCAGGCGCAGGGCGAGCGGACCTCGAGCGGCGCCTTGGTTGGCGTGGGTGTCGAATCCGTCGATGACCACGGCCGCCATCTGGCTGCCGTCGGGCTGGGTCATGAAGCCGGCCAGCGTCGCGCCGAGCCTGCGCGACTGCGGCAGGGCCTGGCGCAGGGCTGGCTTCAGCGCCGGTCCGCCGGCATTGGCCCGGGCCTGCATGGCCGGCGAAGTCGCCGCACCAGGCGGCTCGGCCGGCTGGATCGAGGCGGCGTCCTGGCTGGCGAGCTTGGCCATGGCCTCGGTCGCCAGGCCGCTGGCCAGGGCCGGACCCAGCAAGGGATCGTGGGCGTACAAATCCTGCAGAATACCGGGCAGGCGGGAGTCGCGCTCGGCGCCGCCCCCGGGCGACCAGGAAGCAGCCTCGATCTTGCCGCGCAGGATGAGCGGCGCGGTCGCGCCCACCGAAATCGCCTTGACCTTGCCGGGTGGTCCCATGGCTTCCAGGGCGCGGTTGAGCCAGCCCGAGGCGGTCCCGTAAACCACGTTGGCGCCGCTCTCCAAGACATCCTGGGCTTCGAAGTGGGAGCGTTCACGGTCGGGTGTGGCGACGGCCGGAGCGATTCGGGCCTCGCCCTTGAGGGCCAGCCGGTGAGTGGCCACCAGCGAAGGGTGAAGGCCGAAGGTGTCGTCCAGTCTGAGCGCTCCGTCCGGCTGGCCGAAGGGGGCCAGGGCGATCGGCCCGCGCAGGGCGGCGTAGCTGGGATCGCCGATCGGCGGCGAGAGGGAAAGTCCGTCGAGGCCGCCGCGGGCGATGATCACCACAAGCTTCTTTCCGGCGGCGGCCTGCTCGCTGTCCGCGAAGGCGCGTGAGCCAAGAAACTCCACGCTGATCCCCAGTCCCAGCGCGCCCATCAGGGCGCGGCGGCGGGTGGGATGGACGGCGATCGCGGCGCGGGTCATCGGCGTTGGAACTCCGGACTCATCAGCAGAATGGAAAGCCCTTCCGGGCGCGTTTCGGCCCGGGCGATGGTCTTGGCGACCAGGGGGCTGAGGCGTGCGCCAAGGGCATTGTCGGCCAGTTGCACCGGGTCGCGATCGCCGGTCGCGGCGCCG
>DATCEL010000235.1:0-10683 GCA_036510115.1 Caulobacteraceae bacterium | reverse complement strand
CGACCTTGGAGTTCAGTCCGATGAGCCGTCTGATCGTGGTCTCGAACCGCGTCAACGCGCCGGAAAGCAGAACCAAGGCCCCCGCTGGCGGCTTGGCCGTCGCCCTGTGCGCCGCCCTTCGCGAATATTCCGGCTTCTGGTTTGGCTGGAGCGGCCGAACGACGGAAACCTTCACCGGTGACATCGAGCGCCGGCTGGTCGATGACGTCACGGTGATGACCATCGACCTCGAGGAGTCCGACGTCCAGGAATACTACAACGGCTATGCGAACGCGGCTTTGTGGCCACTTTTTCACTATCGGATCGATCTTACCGCCTACGACCGTTCCTACGGCGAGGGCTACGAGCGCGTGAACCGTCGGTTCGCCGAGACGCTGGCCCCGCTCGTGCAGCCTGACGACCTGATCTGGGTGCACGACTACCATCTCATTCCACTCGGCCGGGAGCTTCGCCGCCTGGGTGTCACCAACCCCATCGGCTTTTTCCTGCACATTCCGTGGCCGGCCGCTCAGCTGCTCACCACCCTACCGAGGCATCGACAACTGGTGGAGGCTTTGTTCGCCTACGACCTGGTGGGCTTCCAGACCGACGAGTGGCTGTGGGCATTCGAATCCTACGTGCTGGGCGAGGCTGGCGGGACTTGGGCGCCGGATGGGCGGCTGCAGGCTTTCGGCGCGCGCCTGAAGGCGAACGCGTTTCCGATCGGCCTGGATTTCGAGACCTTCCGCGGACTGGCGACCTCGCCGACGGCCAACCGCTCGCACGACCGCATGGCGGCTCACACGGTCTTTCGGCAACTCATCCTGGGCGTCGATCGGCTGGACTACTCCAAGGGCCTTGAGGAGCGCCTCCTCGGCTTCGAACAGTTCCTGGAGGACAATCCAGAGCTGCGCCGCGAGGTGCTTTATTTGCAGATCGCGCCCACGTCGCGGTCCGACGTCGGCGCCTATCAGGATCTGCAGACCCGGATCGATGGCCTCGCCGGAAGGATCAACGGCGCTTGGGCCGACGTCGACTGGACGCCGATCCGCTACGTTCACCGCAATTTCCGCCGCGACGAATTGGCCGGCATCTATCGCGCGGCGCGGGTGTGCCTGGTGACGCCCATGCGAGACGGCATGAACCTCGTGGCCAAGGAATATGTCGCGGCCCAGGATCCCGAGAATCCCGGCGTGCTGGTGCTCTCGCGCTTTGCCGGCGCGGCCAGGCAGATGACCGACGCCGTGATCGTCAATCCCTACAGCCGCGAAGAGATGTCGGAAGCGCTGAAGATCGCCTTGACCATGCCCCTTGACGAACGCATTCGCCGCTGGCGGCGGCTCGTCGAAGGCGTGCGCACCAGCGATGTGAAGGTCTGGCGGGATTCGTTCGTCGACGCGCTCAGAGTCGCCCGCGAGCCGCCCTTGCCGCTTTTCCCGTCGGCGACGACGGCGATCTTGCGTGACGCCGATCCGGAGGAACCTGAACCGATCGCCCGTACCCTCGGCCACGGGGGCCCGCGGCGCGTTCGCCATATCCGCCACGATGGCCGCCGACCCTCGACGGGCCGCCACCCTGAAGCGTGAGTCGGTTGCGGAGTCCTACAGTCCTGGCAGCTTGATCTTGCCGGACCCTTGTCTGGCGATGGTCACCGGCTGATTGCCGGTGAGGCCGGTAATCCGCTTTTCCTCGACCGCCGGATCGATCGGCGTGGAGGTGTTGGCGGCCACGGCCGCATCCGAGGGCGTGGACCTTTGGCCGCGATGCCAGAACATGACCCAATCGGCGAAACCCTTGTCCTTGTGGGCGATCGCGCCGAACTCATCGTCAACCACATAGCGGACCAACGGGTCGGCCTTGTCGCCGCCTGCCTTGGTGTCCAACAACCTTTCGCCTTCGCTGCGATCGCCGCCCTGCTGTTCACCCAGCAGAGCGACGCGGGCGGCGCTCTCCGGCTGAAGCTCTTGCGGACTGGGCTCGCCCGGCGCCGGCGGCCGCAAGGAGAAGTCCGGCGGCACCACCAAGGGCGCCTTGGTCACGACCCTGAATTCGTCGGGCGTGACCTTGGACATGCCTAAGGCTTTGGAGGTGGAATTGCAGCCGGAAAGAGCAGCCGCGCCGATGAGCGCGACGGACGCCGCAATGAGTTTGACGCGCATGTATCTCAGAGTTCCCATCGTGGAGCGCCCCGGCCCCTTCGCCTCGATAACCCATTCGCCCGTCGGGCGCCACGGTCGATCATGACCCATCGGCCTTGGGCGCCAGGAAGCCTTCCGCGATAAGCAGCAGTATGCCGATGGTGATGGCGCTGTCGGCGAGGTTGAACACCCACGGAAAATGCAGCGCGGTGACATCGACGAAGTCGATCACGCTGCCGTCGCGTACGCGGTCGATGAAGTTGCCGACGGCGCCCCCGATGATCAGGCCGAGCGCCAGGCCGGTGTAGTTCTTGGCCGCCCGCCTGACCCAGACTGCCAAGGCCACGGCTACGGCCAGCGAAAACGCCGCCAGAGCCCAGCGCGTCCACGGCGCGTCGCTCTGAAACAGGCCGAAGCTCACGCCGCGGTTCTCCACCAGAGTGAGCCGCAAGGGTCCCCAGACGGAGTGGGGCTCGCCGACCAGCAGGCGCAGACCGTTCACGACCCACGATTTGATCGCCTGGTCGAGAATGATCACCGCCGCCGCGAAGCCGTAGGCGAGGGTTCCGGCGCGGGTCGCGAGGCTCATGATCGGTGCGCATCCCACCAGGCGACGGCGTCCGCGTCGCGCAAGGAAAGGTCGGGATAGCGCGCGTCGTCGCCCACCTCCGGCAGGATCCGCCAGGATCTCGCGCATTTCTGACCGTCGGCCTTCGCCGGCTCAACGGCGACGTGCGCCACCTCCGGCAGGCGGAAGGCCCCCGAGGGTCCCTTGCCGGCGACAAGGCTCGCCTGGCTGGTGCGAAACACCTCGGCGGCGTCGAGGCCCTCAAACGCCGCCATCAGCGCCGGGTTGGCTATATGGACGATCGGCGCCGCCTCGAGCGCCGAGCCGATGCGCTTCTCGCGGCGCTCGATCTCCAAGGCGCCGGTGACCACGCTCACGACCTGCTGGAGTTTGGCCCATCTCGCCGCTTCGGCCTCGTCGCGCCAGGCGTCCGGCGTGGCGGGAAATAGCCGTGCGCTGTTGGGCTCGCCGCCCGGAAACCGCGTTTCCCAGGCCTCCTCCAGGGTGAACGGGATCACTGGGGCGAGCCAGATTGTCAGCCGCTCAAAGGCCAGGGACATCACCGTTCGGCACGCCCGCCGACGCAGGGAATCCGCCCGATCGCAATAGAGCGCGTCGCGACGGATATCGAAGAACAGCGCCGACAGGTCGTTGGAGCAAAAGTCCGACAGGGCGCGCACGGCGTCGGCGAACTGGTAGTCGAGATAGGCGGCGCGCACCGAGCCGTCGAGCTCCCAAAGCCGATGCAGCATGTACCGCTCAAGCGGCGGCATGTCGGCAAGATCGACCGCTTCCTCGGGTTCGAATCCCGCCAGAGCGCCCAACAGATAGCGCAAGGTATTGCGCAGCTTGCGATAGGCGTCGGTGGTCGTCCGCAGGATGGTCGGGCCGATGCGTTGATCTTCGGCGTAGTCGGTCAAAGCCACCCACAGGCGCAGAATCTCGGCCCCGCTCTCGGCGGCGATGGTCTGCGGCTCGACGCTATTGCCGAGAGACTTCGACATTTTCTCCCCCTTTTCATCGAGGGTGAAGCCGTGAGTCATGACCGCCTTGTAGGGCGCGCGACCGCGCGTGCCGCAGGCTTCCAGAAGCGAGGACTGGAACCAGCCGCGATGCTGGTCGGACCCCTCGGAATAGAGATCCGCCGGCCAGTGGCTATCGGCGCGATTCTCCAGGGTGAAGGCGTGGGTCGATCCGGAATCGAACCATACGTCCAATATGTCATCGACCTTTTCGTAGGCGTCGGGGTCGCGGTTACCCAGGAAGTCGCCAGCCGGGCGCGTGAACCAGGCGTCGGCGCCTTCCTCTTCGATCAGTCCGACAATGCGGGCGTTGACGTCAGGGTCCACGAGCGGCTGACCGGTGGCCTTGTCGACGAACATCGCCAGCGGCGATCCCCACGCGCGTTGGCGGCTGATCAGCCAGTCGGGCCGGGTTTCGACCATGGCGCGAATGCGATTGCGCCCGCTCTCGGGATGAAACGCCGTCGCGTCGATTGCGGCCAAGGCCGTCTGGCGCAACGTCTTGCCAGTGTGGATTTCATCGGCGAGGGCCTCGTCGAGGCGGATGAACCATTGCGGCGTGTTGCGAAAAATCACCGGCGCCTTGGAGCGCCATGAGTGCGGATAGCTGTGTTCCAGCCGTCCGCGGGCGAGCAGATTTCCCGCCTCGACGAGCTTATCGATCACCGCGTTGTTGGCCGGGCCGAACTCTCCAGCCTTTTTGCCTTCGGTTTCCAGCACCTTCAGGCCGCCGAACAGAGGCACATTCGGATAGTAGACGCCGCCTCCATCGACGGTCTCGGGGATGTCGCGATGGCCGGTGGCGATCCACAAGGCGTAGTCGTCGGCCCCATGGCCCGGCGCGGTGTGGACGAAGCCCGTGCCGGCATCCTCGGTGACATGGTCGCCGGCGAGTATCGGAACGCCGAAGCCGTAGCCGGGATCCAGGCTGGCGAGCGGGTGCGCCAGCATCATGCCGTCCGGATCGTGAGTGGCCAGATGACGCCACGATCTGATCTTCGCGGCCTGGCGCACGTCCTCGGCCAGTTTTTCGGCGACCAGCAAGCGCTCGCCGACTTTCGCCCAGGGCGCGAAGGGCAGGTCCGTCTCGAGCGCTTCGACCTCGTAAACGCCGTAGGCGATCTTCGGATTGTAGGCCACGGCGCGGTTGGCCGGGATCGTCCACGGCGTGGTTGTCCAGATGACCACGCTGGCGCCGGCGAGCGCCGGAGGCGCGTCGCGGATGGGAAACCTCACCCACACCGTCGGCGAGACGTGATCGTGATATTCGATTTCGGCGTCGGCCAGGGCGGTGCGCTCCACCGGACTCCACATCACCGGCTTCGAGCCGCGATAGACCTGGCCAGAGGCGACGAACTTCATGAACTCGGCGACGATGGCCGCTTCAGACGCGAAATCCATGGTCGCATAGCGCCGCGCCCAGTCGCCAAGGACGCCCAGTCGCTGGAATTCCGCCGACTGGGCCGCGATCCAACCGGCGGCATAGTCACGACAGCGCGCGCGGAACTCAGCCTTGGACACCTGGTCCTTGGGCCGTCCCTCGGCGCGGAACGCCTCTTCGATCTTCCACTCGATCGGCAGGCCATGGCAGTCCCACCCGGGCACATAGTCGACGTCGTAGCCAAGGGCGAACCGCGAGCGGACGACAAAGTCCTTCAGCAGCTTGTCCAGCGCATGACCAATGTGGATGGCGCCATTGGCGTAGGGAGGGCCGTCGTGAAGGACAAACAGCGGCCCCCCGGCGGCTTGCCGCGCGCGTCGGATATCCCCGTAGAGGTTCTTCCAGCCGGCCAGTATCCTTGGCTCGAGCAAGGGCAATCCGGCGCGCATGGCAAATGGCGTCTGCGGAAGAAAAACGGTTTCGCGATAGTCGCGCTTGGGCGGGTCGGCGTCGGCGGCCATGAAACATCCACTTGAGCTTGGCAATGGAACAATACGGCGGATCACCCGGCGCGCGCTCAGAACGGCGTCACGCCGGGCGCTTAATTCGCCTCTGTGTCCGGACCCGGGCCATGAGGCGCATGTAGCAGAGGCCATCGCGGCCCGATAGGGCGGCCCGCGCGAAGAGCAGCCGAATCCGCTGTGGCAGCGGGAACAACTCGGCGTGCAAACCGTTGAACGCGTCGAGCCAGGGTGGGATTTGGTGAAACTGATGTACGCGCCGTCGGTCCGGGCCGAGGAAATTATGCTTGTCGCCGTGGACGCAGCGGGGCGGGGCGGCGGCGGCCTCAGAGACGCGCTCGCCGCGCTTCAGGCGCCGATCTATGTGACCGATCCGGACGGTGTGATCACCTATTTCAACGCGGCGTGCATCGGCTTCGCCGGGCGCACGCCCACGGTCGGAAAAGACCGCTGGTGTGTGACCTGGAAACTCTACACCGATACCGGCGAGTTCCTTCCTCATGACCAATGCCCCATGGCGGTGGCGATCTGCGAACAATCCGCCGTCCGGGGCGTAACCGCGATCGCGGAGCGGCCGGATGGCGCGCGGGTGGCGTTCCTGCCGCTGCCGACACCAGTATTCGCCGACGACGGCCGGTTCCTGGGCGCGGTCAACATGCTGATCGATGTCACCGAGGTTCGCCAGCGCGCGGATTTGCGTTTTCAGGCGGAGAGGTGCCAGCGTTTGGCTCGCGCTATCGGTGATCGGCGAACCAGCGACACGCTCACTCAGATGGCCAACGAATTCGAGACCAAAGCGGCCGAACTCGAGCAAAGCCCGTTGCTCGCCCGCGCGGCCTGAATTGCGCTTGCACCGGTCGCTTCGGCCGTCCGCGACCAGCGGGTAGAGCGGTCCTCAGCCTTCTGCGCCGAATCCAGCGTTTCTGTCTCGACGTGCGAAAGGCACGGTGAGAACCGCCGCCAGTGTGATAGCCGCGACCACGGCCCAGGCTTCGTTGATCGCCCGTACGAGCGCGAGGTGCTGGATCATCGGGGCCACGATGGCCGTTGTCTGAGGATCGACAGGCCCAGGCGCTCTTCCCAGAAAAAGATTGAGCGGGATGCCGAGCGCATTGGCCGTCGGAATATCGCCCGCCTGAAGACGCGCGGCGATCTGGCGTGCGAGTACCGGGGCGCGGCCATAGATGACCGTGTCGATGAGCGCCAGGCCGATGGCGCCGCCGAGGTTGCGCATCAGGTTGAACAGGCCGCTGGCGTCGGGTACCCGTGAAGCGTCCAGGTGTCCGAGCGCCAGTCGGGTCGGCGGCAGAATGCAAAACATGATCGCCACGCCGCGGATGATTTGAGGCACGATCATCTGAACAAAGTCCGTATCCGGAGTCTGACGCGCGCTCAGGCCCAAGCCGATCGCGAAGAGAACAAATCCGCCGCCCGAAAGCAGCCGGGCATCGATCCGACGCTCCAGGGCGACGGCGACCGGCGCGGTCGCCAATTGCGCGACGCCGGTCACCAACATGATCTTGCCGATCTCGAATGCGCCGTGACCGCGTATAAAGGCGAGGAAGACCGGCATCAGATAGACCGAGCCAAACAGCCCGACGCCAAGGACAAAACTCAACAGACAGCCAATCGCGAAGTTGCGGTCGGCGAAGGTTTCCAGCCGCACAATGGGATAACGCGTCTTCAGCGTACGGCGCACGAAGTAGGCGATCGACGCCAGCGACGTGACGAAAAGGGCGATGACCACCGCCGACAACCAGCCGCGTCCGGGCGCCTCCTTGAGGGCGATCTCCAGCGCGGCAAGGCCGGTCGCGAGCAGGCCCAATGAAAGCGCGTCCAGACGCCGGGCGTTCTTCAAATCCAGCGCTTCGGCGAACAGCAACAGGCCGGCGGCGAGCGCGCAGACGAGGCCCGGTCCGACATTGATCAGGAACAGCCAGCGCCAGGAATAGGTTTGGGTGATCCAGCCGCCGACGACCGGGCCCGCCGTCGGCGCCAGCACGGCCAGGACGCCGGCGATTGTCGTCGCTATCCCCTGGCGCCTTTCGGGAAAGAGCAGGAAGACCGCCGAAAACACCGCCGGAATCAGGCTTCCGCCGGCGAAGCCCTGCAGCACCCGCCAGGCGATCAGAGGCGCGAACCCATTGCTGAGCGCGCACCCCAATGAGGCCACGCTGAACGTCGCGATGGCGATCACGAACAGCCATCTCATGCTCAGCATGCGGGTCAGAAAGCCCGTCAGCGGAATGGCGATCACCTCGGCGATCAGATAGGCGGTCTGAATCCAGCTCATTTGATCGCGCGGAATGCGCAGCGCTTGCTGGATGGTCGGCATCGAGGTGGCGACGATTTGGATGTCCAAGATCGCCAGGAACATGCCAAGGCACATGACGCCGAAGCCGGCCCAGACCCTGACCGGGGTGCGATCTCGATCGACGGGTGAGGGCAAGAGCGCGGTTCCAGTGTCCGGCGTGGCGGCGTCCACGCGCGGGCTTCGGTGGAACTCCTACCGATTCGGCTGGTTAATGTCGCGACCGCCGACTATTTGAACACCCAAGGATTGGGGAGTCCGGTCGGAGTACGTCGCCTTGCCCAATCCCGTCGCCTTGATTTCCGTCTCGACGGCTTCACCCCCGCATGAACTGCTCCAGAGCGATGTGGCTGAAGCGGCGCGCCGGCTTCTGGAAGGCCGCTTTCCCAGTTTCGATCGCATGGCCAAGGTCTTTGAGACCGCAGGCATCAACACGCGTCAGTCGGTCATGCCGATCGAGTGGTATTTTGAACCGCGCGATTGGCCCGAACGCACGGCGGCCTACCTCGCGGGCGCCGTCGATCTTTTCTCGGCCGCGGCGTCCAAGGCTCTCGCCGAAGCGGTGCTCAAAGGTGACGAGATCGATATCATCGTCACCGTCTCGTCGACCGGTATCGCCACACCCAGTCTGGAAGCCCGCGCCGCCGCGGGGCTGGGTTTCCGGCCGGACGCCGCGAGAATCCCGGTCTTCGGTCTGGGTTGCGCCGGCGGCGCGACCGGCCTGGCGCTCGCCGCCCGGTTGGCCAAGGCCACGCCCGGCGCCAATGTGCTCCTGGTGGTGGTCGAACTTTGCACCCTGGCGTTTCGCATGGATGAGGTCTCCAAGGCCGACATTGTCGCCACGGCGCTGTTCGGCGATGGCGCCGCGGCTTGCGTTCTCAGATGCGACGCCGGGGGCATAGCGCATGTCGAGGGGATGGCTGAGCACACCTGGCCCGATACCTTGGACATCATGGGCTGGCGCGTCGATCCTCAGGGGCTAGGCGTCATTTTCGCCAGGGCCATCCCGCCGTTTGCCCGGGAAAACCTTCGCCCGGCGATGGTCGAGATGCTGGGGAGCCAGGGTCTTGGCCTGGACGACGTGGACCGATTCGTATGCCACCCCGGCGGCATGAAAGTGATCGAGGCGATGGAGGCCGCGCTTTCGTTGGGCCAAGGCGCCCTCGATCTCGAGCGCGACGTCCTCGGCGATCACGGCAATATGTCCGCGCCGACGGTCCTCTATGTTCTGGACAGGGCGCGCCGCGTCGGGCTTCCGCGCCGGTCGGTGGTCACGGCGCTGGGCCCAGGCTTCACGGCAAGCACGGTGACCTTGAGATCGGCGGCGTGAGGCTGGCGATATTGGTGCTAGGCCTCGTAACCGCGCAGCGGCTGGGGGAGCTGGTGCTGGCGCGGCGGAATACCCGCAGACTGCTCGCCCGCGGCGCGGTCGAGACGGGCGCGGGGCATTACCCCGCCATCGTAGTGTTGCACGCGGCGTGGCTGATCGGTCTGTGGGTGTTGGCGTGGAACAGACCGACCAATCTCATTCTTCTGGCGATTTTCATCGTCCTGCAAATCGCCCGCGTTTGGGTCATCGCCACGCTCGGCGGCCGCTGGACAACGCGCATCATCACCTTGCCGAATGAACCGCTGGTTCGGCGCGGTCCGTATAGATTTGTCGCCCATCCGAACTACATGGTCGTCGCCGCCGAGATCGCGGTTCTCCCGCTGGCGTTCGGGCTTTGGCAATTCGCCATCCTGTTCTCGGCGCTGAACGCGGCGGCCATGTGGGTTCGCATCCGCACGGAGCAAGGCGCCTCGGGCTCGGCCTCAGGGTAAAGACTCAGTTCGGCGGCTCAACTATCCGACGCCACCAACTGACGCGCGCGCGTGGCGTCGCGCCAGATCTGCTCGACCATGGCTGGAATGGATGGGAATTTCTCTTCCGGCCGCAGAAAGTCGATGAGTTCGGTCTCGATCGTCTCGCCGTAGATGTCTTCATCGAAATCGAACAACCATACCTCCAGGCGCGGCTCGACCACGCCGGTGGTCGGGTTGACGCCGATGTTGGCGACACCGCCGAGTTTGCGCCCATCCTGAAGCAAGGTGCGGGTGGCGTAGACGCCGAACTTCGGCGCGACGTAGTCGCCCAGCGGCACATTGGCCGTCGGGAAGCCCAGTTTGCGGCCAAGCTGGCGGCCCTTTTGCACCACGCCCTCGATGGCGAACGGTCGGCCGAGGATCAGCGCGGCGACGGCGGGTCGTCCCTCGCGCAGGGCCTCGCGCGCGGCGGTTGACGACATCTTGACCCCGTCGACGGCCACGGCTTCGGCCACCGAAACCGAGAATCCGAATTCCTGGCCATAGCGGCGCATGGAGGCCGGGTCGCCGGTTCGATCCTTGCCAAAGGTGATGTCGAAGCCCACCGCCACGTGACGCACGCCCAGGCCGTTCGAAAGCACCTGGCGGGCAAAGTCGCGGTCGGAGAAGTTGGCCATCTCGACGCCGAACGGCAGCAGATAGAGGCGATCGGCGCCCAGGCCCTCGACGACGCGCGCCAGTTGATGGGGATTGCCGAGGCGGAAGGGCGGCGCGTCGGGCTCGAAGTGCATGCGCGCGTGCGGTTCGAAACTGATCACCCCCAGCGGCGCGGCCAGCCCGCGGGCGGCCACGGCGGCGTCGGCAATCACCTTCTGATGGCCAAGATGCACGCCATCGAAATTGCCGAGCGCGACCGCCGCGCCCTTGTCCGCCGGGGTGAGGTTCTTCCAGCCGTGAACG
>DATCEL010000234.1:0-3404 GCA_036510115.1 Caulobacteraceae bacterium | reverse complement strand
CGCCAGATCGTTCATGGAATTGCCCCGCCCGCGGGCGGCGGCGGATGCGTCGCCCGTCCTACATTGAGATTGATATCACTCAGCACCACGCCGTTATCGACCTTAGCGGCGAAATGGCTGCCCGTGAACGCTGCGGCAGAGCTGTCGAAGGCGGCGGTGGTGTTGAAGGACTGCGCCTTCAGCGCCGCCGTCGCGCAGGACGTTGGGCTACGGATTCCAGTCAGGTCAACTAGGGCGAATGATCGCGGGGCGTCCGTTCATTGACAAATTGCAATCAATTCGCTATTTGTTCTTGTCTTGCCACTCACGCCGACACGGACCCTCCATGACAGACACCGCCTCACCGCCCGCACGATACGCCAACGGCCGCTTCGGGCCGGGCAATCCCGGCCGCCGCGCCGGCTCGCGCAACCGCATGTCGCATCGGGTGATGATGTCGATTCTGGAGGAGTTCGAGGCGCCAAAGGAGGAAATCCTCAATTCCATTCGCAGCAAGAATGCTCCGAGCTACTTCAGTACGCTGATGCGCGCGCTCCCGCGTTTTCTGGAGAACGACGCGCCGGATGTGAGCACCTATTCCGACGCCGAGGCCGCGCGCATCATCAATCAGGCTCGCCGGGTGCTGGGCTGCACGACCGATCCGCGCCAGGCCTTGATCGAGCTTGAGGCGGTCCTGTCCGCCGAACCGGAAATTCGACCGTAATCCCCGTAGATTGACCGTGAGAACGGGGACTCTACGGTGCGCCCACGCTCTGTTCGATGGCCCCGAAGATCGAGTGACGATCCGGCCCCAGCATCTCGATCCGCACCGTGTCGCCAGTTTGCAAAAACGGCGTCTTCGCACCGCCAGCGGTGATTGTCTCCACCGTGCGCAGTTCGGCGATGCAGCTATAGCCGGCGCCGCCGTCGGCGATGGCCTTGCCGGGTCCGCCGTCCGCGCCGCGGTTGGAGACCGTGCCCGAGCCGACGATCGAGCCGGCGACCAGGCCGCGGGTCTTGGCGGCGTGGGCGATGAGTTGGCCGAAATCGAAGGTCATGTCGACGCCGGCGTCGGCGCGGCCAAAGGCCTTGCCGTTCAGCTCAACGTCCATGACGCCATGCAACCGGCCGTCGCGCCAAGCGGCGCCGAGGTCGTCCGGCGTAACGGCCACGGGCGAGAACGAACCGGCCGGTTTGGATTGGAAGAAGCCGAAGGACTTGGCCAGTTCGGCCGGGATCAGGTTTCGCAAGGAAACGTCGTTGGCCAGCATGACCAGGCGAACGGCGGCGAGACTTTCGTCGCGGCTCGCGCCTGGCGCGACATCGCCGACGATCACCGCGACCTCGGCCTCGAAGTCGCAGCCCCAGGCCGGGTCGGCCAGGGGGATCGGATCGCGCGGCCCGAGAAAGCCGTCCGAGCCGCCCTGATAGATCAAAGGATCGGTCCAGAAGCTCTCCGGCATCTGCGCGCCCCGCGCCTGACGCACCAGGGCGACGTGGTTCACATAGGCCGACCCGTCCGCCCACTGATAGGCTCTGGGCAGCGGGCTCGCGGCCTCATGCTCGCGGAAACGCGCCCTGGCCACGGCGCCGTGCTCGAGGCTTCCGGCGAGACCGGCGAGCAGAGGCTCGCAGCGCGCCCAATCGTCCAGCGCCGCCTGCAGGGTCGGTGCGACCGGGGACGCGTCCACGCACCAGGCGAGGTCGCGCGAGACCACCACCAGGCGCCCGTCCCGGCCGCCCTTGAGCGATGCGAGTTTCATTGATCTCCCCCTCGGCGCGCGATGACCGCGCTGGCGCGCTCGCCGGCTTCATAGCGGGAGGGTCCGCCATAGACGGCAACCTCCACCAGAATGTCGCCGCCCGCGGCCTCGCGCCAGATATAGCTGCGGTCCACCATCACCTCGCGCCCCGCCGGCGAAATGCCCTCATAGCTGTCGCCCCAGGGCGTGACGGCGCTGAGCTCCTTCCATTTGAGCGTCAGCGCCCGCGCAAGCTCGTCCCTGGCCATCTCGGCGAGATCGGGATCGCCGCTCATCCGGCGCCGCGTCCCGTCGTCGCGGCGAAGCCGCAAGGATTCACCACGAAGCACACCAAGGACACGAAGACATTTCTGGAGCGGAACAAGTCCGCGGCTGGCTCGGAAGTTCGGCGACTATCCGCGCCGCGCGCGCCTTCGTGTTCTTCGTGAGCTTCGTGGCAAATTGAACTTTCCGGCCCCATCATCCCTTCCAGCTATCGACGTAGGCGGTGTTCTCCACCGCCGCCGCCTCGTCGGCGACATCCACCGGATCGCGGGCGTCGATCATCACCGCGACCTCGTCGGTGGCCGCCTTGGCCTGGACGAGCATGTTCTTCAGCGCCTTGGGGTGGGGGCCGTGGGTGAAGCCGGAGGGGTGCAGGGTCATCATCCCGGCATCGATGTTGTCGCGGCTGAAAAAGTCGCCGGCGTGGTAGAACAGTATCTCGTCGTAGTCGTCGTTGTTGTGGAAAAACGGCACCTTGAGCGCGCCGGGGTCGGTCTCGAACGGCCGGGGGGTGAAGGTGCAGACGACGAACCGGCGGGACTGGAAGGTGGTGTGGACCGAGGGCGGCAGGTGATAGCGGTGGCTGGCCACCGGGCGGATGTCGCGCACATTCAGCCGCGCCGGCGCGAGGTCGCCATGCCAGCCGACCGCGTCGAGCGGATTGTAGGGATATCTAATGGTGGAGACCGCGCCGCGCTTCTTCACCTCCACCCGTGTTTCACCGGCCGTCTGTTGGTGGGCGCGGAAGGCCTGGTCCATTTTGGGCGTATCGAGCATGGCCGGGTCGAATACCGCCGTGGGGCCGAGCAAGCCGCGATCGGGCAGGGTGAAATGCTCGCCGGTCGCCTCGATGGTCAGCAGGGAAGCGCCGGCAACGGGCGCCAGGCGCCACATGGTCCCCCGCGGCAGATAGAGATAGTCGCCGGCCTCGAAGGCAAGCCGTCCGTAGTCGCAGAAGAGATCGCCGGCGCCCTCGTGCACGAACAGCAGCAGGTCGCCGTCGGCGTCGCGCGCCAGGGCCGGCATCGGCCCGGCGAGCTTCCAGAAGCGCAGCTCCAGGTGAGCGTTGCCAAGCACCTTGGGCGCGCGCCAGGGCGAAGCCGACGCCTCGTTCAGCGCCGCCAGATTGAACGCGCGCGGGCGCAACGGCCCCTCGAAGTCACTCCAGCCGGTGGGCGGATGCTGGTGATGGAAGAACGCCGCCGGGCCGAAGAACCCTTCCTTGGAGACCTCGCGCTCGAAGGTCCCTTCCGGCATGTCGGCATGCGCCTGCCGCGAATGCCGCCCCTCGGCCCCCCGCACGGGAATCCAGTTACGCGTCATCAATCCGCCTTCGCGGGGATGACGCCGCGGCGGATCTGATCGGCTTCGATTGACTCGAACAAGGCGCGGAAATTG
>DATCEL010000233.1:0-4146 GCA_036510115.1 Caulobacteraceae bacterium | reverse complement strand
CTCGGCGGTTTCGGCGCCCTGTTCGATCTGAAGGCGGCCGGCTACGCCGACCCGCTGCTGGTCTCGACCACCGACGGGGTAGGTACGAAGTTGAAGGTCGCCGCAGAGACCGGCCTGCACGCGACTGTCGGCATCGATCTGGTGGCCATGTGTGTCAACGATCTGCTCGCCCAGGGAGCCGAGCCCCTGCTGTTTCTGGACTATTTCGCCACCGGACGATTGGATGTCGACCTCGCCGAAGCGGTAGTCGGCGGGATCGCCGAGGGCTGCCGGCTCGCCGGCGCGGCTCTGGTCGGCGGAGAGACCGCCGAGATGCCGGGCATGTACGCCGAAGGCGACTATGACCTGGCCGGATTCAGCGTCGGCGCGGTCGAGCGGAATGGGGTTCTGCCGCGCCTCGCCGATCAGGCGCCGGGCGACGTGATCATCGCCCTGCCCTCCTCCGGTCCCCACTCCAACGGCTATTCGCTCATCCGCCGGGTCGTCGAAGTCTCCGGCCTGGCGTGGTCCGCCGAGGCGCCGTTCGAAGCCGGCAAGTCGCTGGGCGAGGCGTTGATGACGCCCACCCGGATCTACGTGAAGGAGGTGCTGCCGCTGGCCAAGGCGGGATTGTTGAAGGGCGCGGCCCACATTACGGGCGGCGGTCTGATCGAAAATCCTCCACGCGCGGTGAGGCCGGACCTGATCCCCGCCTTCGACTGGGACGCCTGGACGCCGCCGCCGGTTTTCGATTGGCTGGGCCGCGCGGGGGGCATCGCCACGGGCGAACTTCGCCGCACCTTCAACTGCGGGATCGGTTTCATGCTGATCGTGGCGGCGGACCAAGCCGAATCCGTACTCGGCCGGCTCCTCGAAGCCGGCGAAGCGGCGTTCGTTTGCGGCGAGTTAAGGTCTCAATCGTCCTAGCCGACGATCTCTCCCTCGCCGAAGAACTGGTTGACTTCGGCGGCGGCGTTTTCCGGGCTATCCGATCCGTGCACGGAATTTTCTCCGACCGACAGGGCGAAGAGTTTGCGGATCGTGCCGGGAGCGGCCTCGGCGGGATTGGTCGCGCCCATGACCTCGCGGTATTTCGTCACCGCTTCCGGCCCCTCCAGCACCTGGATCACCACCGGCGCGGAGATCATGAATTCGACCAGTTCATCATAGAACGGCCGCGCCTTGTGGACCGCATAGAAGGCTTCAGCTTGCGCCCGGCTCATGCGGATACGGCGCTGGGCGACGATGCGCAGGCCGGCGTCTTCGATCACCGCATTGATCTTGCCGGTGAGGTTCCGGGCCGTGGCGTCGGGCTTGATGATCGAGAAGGTGCGTTCGAGCATGCGGGCGATCTCGCGGTCAGGGGGCAAGAAAAAGGGGTCCGGGCTTATAGCCATGGACGCCGCCCCCGCCAAGACCAGCGCGTCAGGCTTGTTTTTCCCAGCCCTTGGTTTCGCCCTGGCGCCAATAGGCGACGGGATGACCGGCTGACTTGAAGCCCGTCCATTGCGCGCGGGCGGCGGCCACCGCGGCTTCGTCGCCGCCGTCGAAGATCAGAATGCACCGCTCTAGCCCAGCGAGATCCCCCGCCTCGGCGCCGTCGAGGAGGAAGAGCGCCTTGGCGCCGTTGGGAATTTCCGCGCTTTCGGTCAGGAGAATGGGCTGGCGATCGGCCAGGGGTTCGGAGGCGAGGCCATGGGCAAGGAAGCTGTCATCGCGATACGACCACAGCCAGGCATCGAGCTGATCCACTCGCTCGGTCGCCGGCGTGCGCACGAGCGCGCGCCAGCCGCGCGCGAGAGTCTTTTCCAGCAATTCGGGCAGGACCTGCTCAAGCTTGGCGCGCTCGAGATGATAGAACCAGACCTCACAAGGCGCTTCGCTCACGTCTCGTAGTGTTCCGCCACCAGCCGATCGAGCAGGCGTACGCCAAAGCCGGTGGCGCCGCTTGGCAGGGTCGGGACTGAGGAATTGGGCTTCCAGGCCGTCGGGGCGATATCGAGGTGGGCCCAGGAGACGCCGTTGACGAACTTCTTCAGGAACAGCGCGGCGGTGATCGATCCGCCGTGACGGCCGCCGGTATTCTTGACGTCGGCGATGCCGCTCTCGATCAGCTTGTCGTATTGCGGCGGCAGGGGCATGCGCCAGAGCGCATCGTGGCTGGTCTTGGACGCGGCCATCAGATTGTCGGCGAGCTTATCGTCGTTGCTGTACAGCCCCGCCAGGTCCTTGCCGAGAGCGACGATGATCGCGCCCGTGAGCGTGGCGAGATCGATCATAATCCGGGGCTTGAAGCGTTGCTGGCAGTACCAGAGCGCGTCGGCGAGGACGAGGCGACCCTCGGCGTCGGTGTTGATCACCTCGATGGTCTGGCCCGACAGGGAGGTGACCACGTCGCCCGGCCGCTGCGCCGCGCCGTCGGGCATATTTTCCACCAGTCCCAGAATGCCGACCGCGTTGACCTTGGCTTTGCGCCCAGCCAATGCCGCCATCGCTCCGGTGACCGCGGCGGCCCCGCCCATGTCTGTGATCATTTCCTCCATGCCGTCAGCCGGCTTGATGCTGATGCCGCCGCTGTCGAAGCAGACACCCTTGCCGACGAAGGCGACGGGCGCGGCCGAGACATCCTTGGCGCCCTTCCACTGAATGACGGCGAGCTGGCTCTGCCGCACGCTGCCCTGACCCACGCCCAGCAGTGCGCCCATGCCGAGCTTGCGCATCTCCTTCTCGCCGAGGATCTCGACCTCCAGGCCGAGGGCGGTGAGTTTTTTCACCCGCCGGGCGAACTCCTCTGGAAAGAGCACATTGGCCGGTTCGGAGACCAGATCGCGGGCGATGATGACGCCCTCGGCGACCGCCGCCACGTTCTTCCATGCCTTGGCCGCCTGACTGGGCTTGTCGACCGCGATGAACACCGATTTCACCGATGGCTTGCGCTCGGCCTTTTCGGTGGTGCGGTAACGGTCGAAGCGATAGGCGGCCAGGGTAACCCCTAGAGCCGCGGCCGCGGCGTGGGCGGCGGAGAAGCCCGGCAGGCGAATGACCAGGGTTTCGGCTCCGCTCGTCTTGACGGCCTGATAGGCCTGGGCGGCGGCCAGTTCCGCGGCGCGCTCGTCGAAGTCAGCTCGCTTGCCGCCGCCAACCACGACCAGCCTGGCGACATCGAGACCGTGCGGCGCGATCAGGTCGAGCGTCTGGCTCGTCGCGCCGGTGAACCGACCGCCCGTCAGGGCGCGCTCGATCATGCCGCCCGTGGCCTGATTCAGCGTTCCCACAGCGCCGGACAGAATCCCGTCCTCGAAACCGATGACGGCCAGAGCGCCCGCGGCGTCGGGCTTTTCGGCGGCGGGCTTGAAATCGATGTGCATGCGCGGCTCCGTTCAAAGGTTCGATAGTCCAGGCGCCGCCCCGGCGCAAAGCGGCTAGAGCAAACCGCGTTCAGATGGTGACGGCGACCAAGGGGCTGGGACCGAAACGGTTGGCCCCCCGCTCGCCCTGCATCAGCACGAGCTCCACGCCCGACCAGACCAGGATCGGCAGGGCGAGGAGAAGACGGCCGCCGCTTGGCGCGCGCCAAACCAGCACCACGCCCAGAAGGACGAGCGCGGCCCACCAGCCAGAGCGTCCACGATCGTGTAGGCGCTTGGACGCGACGCAGGCGCCGGAGGCCAGCAAGGCGGGATAAACAAACCAGAAGGTGAGTAGCTTGGCCGTGGGCCCGGCGACGACTTCGTAGATGACCGCAAGGATGAAGAGCGCCGCGGCGGCGAACCAGAACCGCGTCCTCGGGCAGCGGCCGACGGGCGAGGCGAAGAGTTCCCGCCAGTCGATCGGCCCGCCGTTCATCCCCGTCTCCCCTGCTGTTCACGTCAGCGTAGCGGCGGCCGCGCGGTCAGGCAAACTCGGCCAGAACGTCATCGGCGGCCACGCTGTCGCCGGCTTTGGCGGGCGCCGACTTGATGGTTCCGTCACGCTCGGCGCGAATGATATTCTGCATCTTCATCGCCTCGACGACGAACAGCACCTGGCCCTCCTTGACCTCGTCGCCCGCCCGGACATCGCTCGAGATCACCAGACCCGGCATGGGAGACACCACCAGCCTGGAGGTGTCTGGCGCGATCTTCGCCGGCAGTCGCTCATGCAGGTCCGCCGACATCGGGGTGAGAA
>DATCEL010000232.1:0-2365 GCA_036510115.1 Caulobacteraceae bacterium | reverse complement strand
TTGTTCCTGTTCGCGGTCCTGGCGCCGCTGATCGCGCTTGGAACCTTGGCCGCCGCCACCCGGCCGGCGCCGACGCCGGACCGCGCCGTCTTGTCACTGGATCTTCGCGCCGGACTGACCGACCAGCCGTCGCGGACCCCGTTCGCCTTCCTCGGTGGCCGCGGCCAGTCGGTGATGACCATCGAACAGACCCTGCACCGCGCCCAGAGTGACGACCGCGTGCGCGGCCTCTTCGTGCGCCTGCCGGAGGGCGGCATGGAGCCGGCCGCCGCCGACGAGCTGCGCCTGGCGTTCAAGGATTTCCGCGCCCACGGCAAGTTCATCACCGTCCACAGCCAGGGGCTCTACGCCCAGGGCGTCGTCACCTCGACCTATGAACTGGCGGCGGCGTCGGGCGACATATGGATGCAGCCGTCCTCGCCCTTCCAGGTCACCGGCCTCGCCAATCAGGATCTGTTCTTCAAGCGGGCCTTCGACCGCTTTGGCGTGAGCGCCGACTTCCAGCAGCGCTATGAATTCAAGAACGCGATCAATCCCTATCTCTACGGCGACTACACGGCGGCGCATCGCGCCGCCGAGCTGGGTTGGATGACCTCGGTCTATGAGACGGCCATCGCCGATGTCGCGACCGACCGGATGAAGCCGGCCGAGGCGGTCAAGGCGCTCATCGAGGCCGGCCCCTATTCGGCCGAAGACGCCATGGCCAAGGGTCTCGTCGATCATGTCGGCCAGACCAAGGAGGCGGAAGGCGCCATCCTCGCCAAGGCCGGCGACGGCGCCAAGCTGGTCGATTTCTCCGACTATGCCGACCGGAGCGCCGACCGGCGGGGCGGCGGCGGGCCGAAGGTCGCGGTGATCTCCGCCGAAGGGGCGATCATGACCGGCCACGGCAGCGGGTCCAATCCCCTTGGCGGTGAGCAAACTATCCGTTCAGACGATGTCGCCAAGGCCTTTTACGACGCCATCGACGACAAGGCGGTGAAGGCGATCGTCTTCCGCATTTCCTCACCCGGTGGATCAGACACCGCCTCCGAACAGATCCTGGCCGGAGTGCGCGCCGCCCGGGCCGCCGGCAAGCCGGTGGTGGTCAGCATGGGCACCTACGGCGCCTCGGGCGGCTACTGGATCGCCTCCGACGCCAATGAGATCGTCGCCGAACCCTCGACGCTGACCGGCTCGATCGGCGTCTTCGGCGGCAAGTTCGTCTTGGGGCCGGCCCTGGCCAAATGGGGCGTCGATATGCGCGGGCTCTCCGTCGGCGGGGCCTACGCCAATTCGTCGGCCGCGGACCAGCCGATGACGCCGACGCAGAAGGCGGCGTTCTCGGCCTGGATGGACCGGATCTACAACGGCTTTGTCGGTCGGGTGGCCCAGGGCCGGCGACTGCCCGCGACGCGGGTGGCGGAGATCGCGCGCGGCCGGGTGTGGACCGGCGCCCAGGCCAAGACGCTCGGTCTGGTCGACGGGATCGGCGGTTTCTACCAGGCCGTGGACCGGGCCAAGGCCTTGGCGGGAATCACCGGCGAAGCGCGGCTTGAGCCCTTCGGCGGCGGCGGTTCGGCGTTCGAGTCGCTGCAGCGGATGCTGGGCGAGCAGACCTGGGGCGCGCGGCTCCTGGGTGTCGATCTGAGCGCCGATCCTGAACTCGCCGCCTTGCTGGCAAGCGCCCGAGACGCGCGCCTCCGCGCCGAGGGCGCGACGGTGCTGGCGCCGTCGCCGTTTCGGTAGGGGCCTCTGGAGAATGACGATGTGGCCCCAATCGGTGATCCTCTATCTCTGGGACGCCTGGATAGTTTCCTGGATCCTGGCGGCCCTGTGGGCCGATCGGCCAACCGGCCGGCTCGATATCCGCCGTCAGGCCCTCCACTGGGCGATCACTTTGGTCGGGTTCGCTCTGTTGTTGGGCGTGCCCGCCGACGGACGCTATGGCCCCGGCATTCATTGGGAGATCAGCCCCGCCGTCGGGTGGGCGCTCTTCGGGCTCTCGGCGCTGGGCCTTGGCTTTTGCTGGTATGCGCGGATCCACCTTGGCCGTTTGTGGTCCGCCTCGGTGACCCGGAAAGCTGATCACCACATCGTCGAGAGCGGTCCCTACGGCCTCGTGCGCCATCCCATCTACACCGGCCTCATCGGCGCGGCCGTCGCCACCGGCGTGCTCAGGGGGACCCTCATCGCCGTCTCAGGGGCGGTTTTGGTGGCCCTGGGCTTCTGGATCAAGGCGCGCCTGGAGGAACAATTCCTGGCCCGGGAGGTCGGCGCGCAGGCCTACGCCGACTATTGTCGCAGAGTCCCGATGCTCGTGCCTTTCGCCTCGCGACGAGGGTGATCAGCCACCCGGCGCGGGCGAGGCGGGTGGCGGCGCGGC
>DATCEL010000231.1:0-3407 GCA_036510115.1 Caulobacteraceae bacterium | reverse complement strand
CCGCCGATCGATGACCGACTTATCCATGCCCTCCATGAGCATCAGATATTCCTTGAGGGTCACCGGCACCTTGGCGGCGCGAAGCTCGTGGAAGAAGTTGAGGAACATGGGCGGGCGCCGGTCGAACGGTTGTTTGAGTGGAGGATGGGGGCAGGGACCATCGGTGTCCAGAGGCTATCCCCGGCTCATGATAAACTCGCGGTCGATGCTGCCGCCGACGCGGAACTCGTACTCACCGACCTTGTGAAAGCCTTTGCGCTCATAAAATCTCTGCGCGCCGTGGTTTTCGGACCAGACACCGATCCACAAGCGGGGTGAGCCACGGCGCTCCAGCCAGTCCAGCGCCGCCTCGATGAGCGCCTGGCCGACGCCGTCGCCCTGGAGGTCGGCATCGACATAGATACGCTTCAGCTCGGCGCACGCGGGCGTCACCTCGGGGTGGGGCAGGGCGCAGGGCCCCGCCAAGGCGTAGCCGACCGCGACGCCGCCCCGTTCGGCAAGCCATGCGGCGATCTCCGGATCGGCCAATTCGACCGCGGCTTTGTCGGCGGTGTGGGTGTCGGCGATGAAGGCCGCCAGGTCCTCGGGCGGGTAGAGATGGCCGAAAGCGGCGGCGAAGGTCCGGGCGCCGAGATCGGCGAGGGCGCGGGCGTCTGCCGCCTTGGCGCGGCGAATCGTGGTCTTCGTCATGGTGGAGACGCGCTTCGAAGGTTAAGGGTCGGTCCATGGACCTCGTCCTCTATAGCCATCCGGACATGACCTTGCACCGCCCGAGGCCGTCGCATCCCGAGCGCCCCGAGCGGCTGAAGGCGGTGCTGGACGCCTTGGCGGACGCCTCCGACTTGAAGTTGGACCGCCGCGACGCGCCCATGGCCAGCGCCGCCGACCTGGCTCTCGTGCACGACCCGGCGTTCATCCAGAGCCTGGAACGGCTGACCCCGGCGACCGGGGTCGCCTACGCCGACCCGGATACTCAGGTCTCCCCCGGATCTCTCACCGCGGCCCTGAGAGCGGCCGGCGGGGCCGCCCACGCCGCGCGAGCGGCCGCCCGAGGCGAGATCGGACGCGCCTTTTGCGCGGTGCGACCACCGGGCCACCACGCCGGCCCAGCCAACGCGATGGGCTTTTGCCTGTTCTCCAACGTCGCCATAGCAGCGCGCGCGGCGCGAAGCGAAGGCTTGCCCAGGGTGGCCATCGCCGACTTCGATGTGCATCACGGCAACGGCACCCAGGCCGTGTTCGAGGCGGACCCGACCGTCTTCTTCGCTTCGGTCCACCAGAGTCCAGCCTATCCGGGGACCGGCGCGCCCACGGAGACCGGCGTTGGCAACGTCGCCAACGCCACCGTCCCGCCCGGCGCCGCTCGCGAGACCTGGCGCAAGGCCTTCGCCGGGCTGGTGGAACGCATCGACGCCTTTGCGCCTGACCTGATTCTGGTCTCAGCCGGGTTCGACGCCCATGCGCGCGATCCCATCGCCGAGCAGTCTTTGGAGGCCGAGGACTTCGCCTGGGCGACGCGGGCGCTGGTCGAAGTCGCCAACCATCGCTGCGGGGGGCGGATCGTCTCGACGCTTGAGGGCGGCTACGACCTCGAAGCTCTCGGCCGCTCGGCGGCGGCGCACGCGCGCGCCCTGGCGGAAGCCTGAGTCCGGGGATGAGCGCTGATCACGGGACGGGGCGATTGGGCGCGGTGATCCTCGCCCGGCACGGCAAGCCCGCCCTGTCGCGCAAGGTGCTGCTTTCCTCGCAAGACTATCAGGCCTGGTGGGCGCGCTACGAAGCGGGCAGCCTTCGCCCGGATCAGTCCGTACCGCCCTCGCTGCTGGCCATGGCGCTGGACGCCGGCGCCGTGGTCGCCTCGACCCGGACCCGATCGGTGGAGACCGCCAGAGCGGTTATGGGCGCGCGCGACTTCGTTTCCGACGCCGTCTTCGTCGAGGCGCCTCTGCCGCCACCGCGATTGCCACGCTGGATAAGACTGCCGCCCATCGTCTGGGGTTTCATTTCACGGGTGACCTGGTGGTTCTTCGATCTGCATCTGGGCGAAGAATCGCGCCGCGAGGCGGAGGCCCGGGCCGAGGCCGCGGCCAGCCGGCTCATCGGCATGGCTTCGGAGGGCAAAGACGTTCTGGTGCTGGCGCACGGTTTCTTCAACACCATGATCGCTCGCGTCCTGCGTCGGCGCGGCTGGCGCTGCACGGTGGACGAGGGCTACCGCTATTGGTCCGCCCGGCGCTTCGAGAAGCGCATCTAGCGTTGCCGCCGGTCGCGGCCGTCGGCTAGGGTGGCCAAGTACAGTTCAGGATTCAGATGACCGACAAGGAAGACATCTCCAAGCTTTCGTTCGAGGCCGCGCTGGCGGAGCTGGAGCGCATCGTGGCCGAACTCGAGTCCGGCCAGGCCGAACTTGAGCGCTCGATCCAGGTCTATGAGCGCGGGGCCGCGCTCAAGGCCCATTGCGAAGCCAAACTCAAGGAAGCGCAACTGCGCGTAGAGAAAATTCTCGTCGGGCCCGGTGGTGCGGAAGGCGTCGAACCGGCGGCCTTTACATGACCTCGGCCGCGCTCAGCCGCCGGATTTCCGAGGCGGCCGATCTGGTGACCGTGGCGCTCGACGAGCTGCTGCCGAGGGCGGAGGGTCCCGAGGCGCGCCTCACCGAGGCCATGCGCTACGCGGCGCTCGGACCCGGCAAACGGCTTCGGCCGTTTTTTGTCATGGAGACGGGGCGGCTCTTCGATCTTCCGGAAAAATCGCTTCTGCGCGCCGCCTGCGCGCTCGAACTCATCCACGCCTACAGCCTGGTGCACGATGACCTGCCGTGTATGGACGACGACGACATGCGTCGCGGCCGGCCGACGGTGCACAAGGCCTATGACGAGGCGACCGCGGTCCTGGCGGGCGACGCGCTGCAAACGGCGGCCTTCGAGATTCTGGCCGATCCCGAAACCCATCCCGATGGCGGCGTACGGGCCGAACTCGTGCGCCGCCTGGCGGTGGCCTCCGGCGCCCGGGGTATGGCCGGCGGCCAGATGATCGACCTCCTGGGCGTGCGCGACGACCTCGGCGCTGTGGCCAGAATGCAACGGATGAAGACCGGCGCGCTGATCGCCTGTGCTTTCGAACTGCCTCTGGCGATGACCAAAACCAGCACCTCCGAGCGCTCGGCTCTGACCGGCTTCGGCCGCGATATCGGTCTCGCCTACCAGATCGTCGATGACGTTCTGGACGCCGAGGGCGACAGCGTGGCCATGGGAAAGGCGGCCGGCGGCAAGGACGCGGCGAAGGGAAAAGCCAACTATGTGACCTTGTTGGGCGTGGAGGCGGCGCGGGAACGGGTGGCCCTACTCACCGTTCAGACCAAGGCCCATCTCGACCCATTTGGCGGGCGTGGCCGGATACTGGCGTCG
>DATCEL010000230.1:0-14450 GCA_036510115.1 Caulobacteraceae bacterium | reverse complement strand
CCTCGGCGATGATGTCGCAACGCATGATGCCGCCAAAGATGTTGATCAGAATGCCCTTCACGTGCGGATCGGCGGTGATGATCTTGAACGCCGCCGTCACTTTTTCCTTCGACGCGCCCCCGCCCACGTCGAGGAAATTGGCCGGCTCGGCGCCATAGAGCTTGATGATGTCCATCGTCGCCATGGCTAGGCCCGCGCCGTTGACCATGCAGCCGATCTCACCGTCGAGGGCGATATAGGAAAGCTCGTGCCGGGCCGCCTCGATCTCCTTGGCGTCCTCCTCGGTTTCATCGCGCAAGGCGGCGATTTCGGGATGGCGATAGAGGGCGTTGTCGTCGAACGAGACCTTGGCGTCCAGCACCACCAGCTTGCCCTCGGCGGTGACGATCAGCGGATTGATCTCCAGGAGACTCATGTCCTTGGTGGTGAACGCCTTGTAGAGCGCCGGCAGCAAGACGCGCGCCTGCCTGGCCTGATCGCCGGTCAGTCCGAGCGCCTTGGCGAGCAGGGCGGCGTGGTGCGGCCACGGCCCGGTGGCCGTATCGATGGAGAAGGTAACGATCTTCTCAGGCGTACTGGCGGCAACCTCCTCGATGTCCATACCGCCTTCGGTGGAGGCGACCACGGCCACTCGGCTGGTCTCGCGATCGACCAGCAACGACAGATAGAGCTCGTGCGCGATCGCAGCGCCTTCCTCAACGTAGAGTCGCCTGACGAGTCGGCCCTTAGGCCCGGTCTGATGAGTGATGAGGGTCATGCCGAGCATGCGGCTGGCTTCGGCGCGCAGGGCGTCGATGGACTTGACCACCTTCACTCCGCCGCCCTTGCCGCGACCGCCGGCGTGAATCTGAGCCTTGACCACCCACACCGCGCCGCCGAGCTTCTCGCCCGCCGCCACCGCTTCCTCGACGCTGAACGCGGGCGCGCCGCGCGGTACGGGAACGCCGAACTCGGCGAGGACCGCCTTGGCCTGATGCTCGTGGATGTTCATGCGATGGGACCGCCTGGCGCCGTTTCTCAAAAAGGCTCGGCGCTTATAGGCGAGGCTTTCCCGCCGGCGCAACGGCGGGCAGGACTAGGCCGCGTGCGAATCTGGCCGCCGTTCCCGGCCGGGGCTTGAAATAGACCGCCTCTATCCAACTCATAATAATTATCGATTATTCCTTCGACTGGCGTCGGGCTATGGGGCTTCGTCGCGGCTCACTCCGGCGGCGACGCCCCCAGGAGAAGACGGATGAACAAGCTGACCACCGCCGCCGGCGCTCCGGTCGTCGACAATCAGAACATCCAGACGGCCGGGCCGCGCGGCCCCGCGCTGCTGCAAGACGTCTGGCATCTGGAGAAACTGGCTCATTTCGCCCGTGAGGTGATCCCTGAACGGCGCATGCATGCCAAGGGGTCTGGCGCATTCGGCGATTTCACCGTCACCCAGGACATCAGCCGGTTCACCAGGGCGAGTGTGTTTTCGCAGGTCGGCAAGAAGACAGAGGTCTTCGCCCGCTTCTCCACCGTCGCAGGCGAGCGCGGCGCGGCGGACGCCGAGCGCGACATCCGGGGCTTCTCGGTCAAGTTCTACACCGAGGAGGGCAACTGGGACGTGGTCGGCAACAATACGCCGGTGTTCTTCCTGCGCGATCCGTTGAAATTTCCGGACTTGAACCACGCGGTTAAACGCGATCCGCGGACCAATATGCGCATCGCGCAGAACAACTGGGATTTCTGGACGCTGCTGCCGGAAGCTCTGCATCAGATCACCATCGTGATGAGCGATCGGGGCCTGCCCAACGGCTATCGCCACATGCACGGCTTCGGCAGCCATACGTTCAGCTTTATCAACGGCGCCAATCAACGCCACTGGGTGAAATTCCATTTCCGGACCGAGCAGGGGATCGAGACTCTCACCGACGCCGAAGCGACCGACCTCGTCGGCCATGACCGCGAGAGCGCCCAGCGCGACCTCTTCGACAGCATAGAGAAGGGTGATTTTCCCCGCTGGACCCTGTTCGTCCAGGTGATGCCCGAGAAGGCCGCAGCGACCTACCGGTTCAACCCGTTCGATCTGACCAAGGTGTGGTCGAAGAAGGACTATCCGCTGATCGAGGTCGGGGTTCTGGAGCTCAATCGCAACCCTGAGAACTATTTCGCCGATGTCGAACAGGCGGCCTTCTCGCCGGCCAATGTTGTTCCCGGCATCGGCTTCTCACCGGACAAGATGCTGCAGAGTCGCCTGTTCTCCTATGGCGACGCGCAGCGTTATCGGCTGGGGGTCAACCATCACCAGATCCCGGTCAACGCCCCGCGATGCCCGTTCAACAGCTATCATCGCGACGGGGCCATGAGAGCCGACGGCAATCATGGCGGCACGATCGGCTATGAGCCCAACAGTCGCGACGCGTGGCGGCAACAGCCGGATTTCGCCGAACCGCCCCTGGCGCTCGAAGGCGCGGCCGACCACTGGAACCACCGCATCGACGAAGACTACTTCACTCAGCCGGGCGATCTATTCCGGCTGATGAGCCCGGAGAAACAGCAGGTGCTGTTCGAGAACACCGCCCGATCGGCCGGTGGGGCTTCACTGGAAGTCCAGCGTCGCCACATCGATCATTGTCGCAAGGCGGACCCCGCCTATGGCGCGGGCGTGGAGCAGGCGCTCAAACGTGGCGTCTCGCCGGATACGCCCGACGCAGTGATCTAGGCGCCCCGCGCCTGCTTCGCGGCCAGGTCGCCCTGGGCTTCCAGGGCCACCTCGTTCCATGCCTCCCAGGTCTCGATCCGCTGGGCGTATTCCGCGCGCGTCATCGGCAGGCCACTGGCGCCAAAGAAGACGCGCAGCGGCGGATCCTCCGCGTCGACAACCTTGAGGATGGCCGGTCCGGTGGCGTCCGGATCTCCGGGCGTGGCGCGGCCCCGGCGTTGAGCGGTCGCCGCGTGGACGCCGTCGTAGGCCGGCATCGGCGTGGCGCGCTTGGCCGAGGGGCCGCCCCAGTCGGTGGCGAATCCGCCCGGCTCGACGATGGTCACCCTGATGCCGAAGTCGCGCACCTCGGCGGCCAGGGACTGGCTGAAGCCCTCGAGGCCCCACTTCGAGGCGTGGTAGAGGCCGACGGTCGGAAAGGCGTTGACCCCGCCGATCGACGACACCTGGATGATGTGTCCAGAACCTTGGGCGCGCATCTGCGGCAACACGGCCTGGCTCACCCACAGGGCGCCAAAAAGGTTGGTCTCGAGTTGGGCCCTGGCTTCCGCCTCGCTGACCTCTTCGATCGTGCCGAAGAGGCCATAGCCGGCGTTGTTGACGGCGACGTCGATGCGGCCAAAACGCTTGACGGTCTCGGCGACGGCGGCGCCAACGGCCGCTCTGTCGGTGACGTCCAGGGCGATCGCCGCCGCCCGGTCGCCATATTGCTCAACGAGCGGCTGAACCGCCTTCACGTCGCGGGCCGTGGCCGCGACCCTGTCGCCGCGCGCCAGCGCCGCCTCGGCCCACACCCGGCCAAAACCCTTCGACGACCCGGTGATGAACCACACCTTGCTGGCCATGATGAATGCTCCTCTGCGCGCCAAGTCATAGGTTCTAACGCCCTCGACCCCGAAAATCGTCAGGCAGAGATGATTGACAGCGCTTGCCAGACTGCCTGAGACGAAGGGTCGCAAGAGCGGCCGGTGGTCTCTTGGTCGATCTGGGCGCACACTCTCTGTCCACTCGTGGGGGCGCGTCCGTGGAAATTCTGCACATATTGTTTGGGCTGCGCGGCCGCATTGATCGCCTGGCCTACTGGCTGGCGACGGTGTTGAAATTGACGGTGCTGGTTGTGGTCAGCAAACTCGCGACCGTCGCCAACCAAGCCGCACCAAACTATGCCTCTTTGTCGCCGGCGGAGAGCGCGGCCTTGATGCCGACCATCGTCGGAATGCTCCTCTGGCTGCTGGTTCTCCTTCTGTGTCTCGGCTGCTGCCTGTGGTGGGGCTTCGCGATCTCTGTGAAGCGTTGGCACGACCGGGGGAAGAGCGGAACGTGGGTTCTGATCAATCTCATCCCCATCGTGGGCGCGCTTTGGCAGTTCGTTGAATGCGGATGCCTACCCGGAACGCCGGGCCCCAACCCTTATGGCCGCTCCACGGGCGTCGCCGAGACGGCGGCCGTTTTCAGCTGACGCGATCGAACGTCGCCGCAACTCCCGCGACCCTCGGCCTGCTTCACAAATCGACACAATTGGCGATCACCCCGGAAACGTGGTCTCATTAAGACACTCGGCCATGGCCTCGAAGTGTCGGGGCGAAACTAGGGGAATCTCTTGAGATGACAATCGATCCACAACCGAGCGCCGCCCAGCCTTCTCGCGGCCTTCGCAAGCTCATGCTCGGCCTGGCTTTCGCCGGCGCCTTCGTCACCGGCGGCCTGGTGTTTTCCGGCGCGACTCTGGCGGCGGAAGGCATGGCCATGCACGAGGCCATGGGCGGCCACGGTCAGATGCACGTGATGATGCAGGCCCACATCGACAAAATGCTGACCGAAGTCGCGGCGACGCCCGACCAGAAAGCCCGCATCCACGAAATCCTCAAGGGCGCCATGGGCTCCATGGGTCCGATGCACCAGCATATGGCCGCCATTCATGGCGACCTGCATCGCCTGCTCACCGCGCCGACCATCGACCGCGCCGCGCTGGAAAATCTGCGCGCCGGCACGATCGCCGACGTCGATCAGGCCAGCAAGACGCTCGTCGGCGCCCTGGCTGACGCCGCCGAGGTGCTCACGCCCGTCCAACGCGCCAAGCTCGGAACACTGATGGCCGAACACCACGCTGCAAAGTAAGAGTTTCCCTCGCGGAGGCGGCATGGGCGCGAGGGTTCTGATCATCGACGACGACGTTCGCCTCGCGGACATGGTGCGCGCCTACCTGACCCGCGCGGGGTTTGAGGTGGACGCGCGCCACACCGGAGCGGCGGGCGTGGAGGCGGTGGCGCGCGCGCGGTTGGCGCGACCCTATGAAGCGGTCGTCCTCGACATCATGTTGCCGGACCTGGACGGCCTTGAGGTCTGCCGCCGCCTGCGCGCCACCAGCGACGTGCCGCTGCTCATGCTCTCGGCGCGCGGCGAAGACACCGATCGCATCGTCGGGCTGGAAGTGGGGGCCGACGACTACCTGCCCAAGCCGTTCAACCCGCGCGAGCTACAGGCCCGCCTCAAGGCGATCCTTCGTCGCCGACAGGGCCCGGCGGGCGCCGGGGCGATGAGTTTCGGGCGGCTGGAGATCGATCCCGAATCGCGGCGCGTGCGCATCGACGACGAAGCCAGGGTCCTGACCTCCTATCAGTTCGACATCCTCGAGGCCCTGGCTCGCAACGCCGGAAAGGTCCTCAGCCGCGAACGGTTGATGGATCTCGTCCGCGGCGAGGAGCTCGATGCTCTCGACCGATCAATCGATGTCCACGTCTCGCGCATCCGCGCGGCGATCGAAGACGACCCTGGACATCCGAGGCGGATCATCACCGTGCGCGGCGCGGGCTATCTGTTCGCTCGCGCCCAGGATCAAAGCTGAGCATGCGCCTGGCGGTCCAGCGCGGCCTGTTCTGGCGCGTCTACGCCACCTTGCTGGCCAGTCTGCTTCTGGCGGCGATGCTGGCGGCCCTCGTCTGGCGCAGACAGATGGTCATCGTCGGTCGAGCCCACCTTGCTCACGCCGGCGCCCATCACCTGTTGACGATGCTGCTGACCATCGCCGGCGCCGTGGGCCTGGCGGCCTACCCCGTGGTTGCCCGCCTGACCCGACGGCTCGAAAACCTCAAGGCCAGTCTCGATGCCTGGGGCGAGGGCCAATTGGGAGCTCGGGCGGAGGCGAAAGGCCATGACGAGATCGCGGCGGTCGCCTCGAGCTTCAACATCGCCGCTGACCGGATTGAGCGCCTGCTCAGCGCCCACCGCGACCTGCTCGCTCACGCCAGTCATGAGCTCCGCTCTCCGCTCGCGCGCCTCGGCGTCGCCGTGGAGATCTATGCGGCCCAACCCGACCCGGCGCTGCGCCTCCAGATCGTCAAGGACATCGCCGAGCTTTCGGCTCTGGTGGACGAGATTCTCCTGGCCAGCCGGCTGGATCAATCACCGGGCGCGGCGGCCGACGAACGCGTCGATTGCCTCGAGCTGGCGGCGGAGGAGGCGGCCCGCGCGGGGATCAGCGTCCGGCGCCAGGGCCCGAGCGACATATCGTTCGAGATCGCCGGCTCGCCACGCCTCATCCGGCGGATGATCCGCAACCTCATCGACAACGCCGTCCGCCACGGCCTCCCGCCGGTGGAAGTGGAGCTCTCTCGCGCCGATCGGCCGGCCGAGCCGGCGGTGATCGTCGTCGTGAACGACGCCGGGCCCGGGATCGATGAAGCAGAGCGGGAGCGCGTGTTCGAGCCGTTCTATCGTCCGGCCGGCCGGGCGGAGGCCGATGGCGGTTGGGGTCTGGGTCTTTCGATTGTGCGCCAGATCGCTCAGCGCCACGGCGGCGTCGCCAACTGCGAGACGGGACCGGACGGCGCGCGCTTCGTGATCACCCTGCCGGTGACCGGTAAGCCAACCTAGATGCGCCTTCCGACAGCTCCCGGCGGCGGCGCCGCGGCGCGGCGATGGCTATCGGTTCTCGCCTTGCCGACGGCGTTGCTCGGACCAGCCGCAGTTCGCGGCGCGAGCCCTCCCGTGGACCAGATCGTCATCGAGGCGACCAAACCCGTCCGCACCGTGACGCCGATCCAGGCCCTCGGCGCGGCGCTCGACGGCATGGAGAGCGGTGAGGTCGATCGCTATCTGACGCCCGCCAATATCGCCAAGATGCGCTCGGCCGGCTTGCAACGCGTCACTTACCGCTTGCGTCCGGAGCTCGCCATCGAGGCCTGGCACTGGAGCGAAGAAGGCCAATGGAGCGATCCGGGCCGGCAGCAAGGCTATTGGACCTCCAGCGACAATCCTCGCCGCCATCCGCGGGTGACCTGGGGCTACAACCTGCCGAGGCGCGGCGATTCGGTCGACCAGGCAGCCGACAACGGCTATTCGCGCCTCGACGACGGCGACCCGGCGACCTTTTGGAAGAGCAATCCCTACCTCGATCGTGAATTCACCGGCGCGGCCGAGACGCGGCCGCAATGGATCGTCGTCTCATTCGAGGCCAAAACGCCCATCGACGCGGCGCGCATCCAGTGGGGAGCGCCGTTCGCGCGGCATTTCCTCGTCCAGTACTGGAACCGCGCCGACCCCTACGACGACGCGGGCCGCTGGGTGACCTTCCCGCATGGCAATCGCACGATCCCCAAAGGCCCCGGCGACGAAATCCTGCGGCTCGCCGACGCGCCCGTCATGGCGCAATATCTGCGCATCCTCCTGTTGCAGTCGTCTAAGACCGCGCCGCCGGGCTCGACGGACATTCGAGATCGCCTGGGTTTCGCCGTGCGCGAGATCGCCATTGGGGCCACGCGCCCAGACGGCGGCATCACAGACGCGGTGGTCCATGGGACGTCACGCGACGCCCAGACCTTGATCCAGGTCTCGTCCACCGATCCCTGGCACCGGGCGATCGATCGCAACCTCGGGGCGGAACAGCCGAGCCTGGATCTGATCTTCGCGGCCGGGCTGAATGGCGGACTCCCGCTGATGGTTCCGGTGGGGACCTTCTACGACACCCCCGAGAACGCCGCCGCCGAGGTGCGATATCTGAAGCGGCGCGGCTACCCCTTCCGTCAGGTGGAGCTGGGCGAGGAGCCCGATGGCCAGTTCATCGCCCCCGAAGACTATGCCGACCTCTATCTGGAGACCGCCCGGGCGATCCGCGCCGTGGATCCGACCCTGAGCCTGGGCGGCCCCAGCATGCAGGAGGCGACGACGGATAGCTGGCCCGATCCCGAAGGCGGTCGCTCCTGGATCAAAAGGTTCGTCGCGCGGCTGCAGGCGCGCGGCGCGATCGACCAGCTCAACTTCTTCTCGTTCGAACACTATCCGTTCGATGAGATGTGCGGCGGGGCCGGCCAGATGCTCCGTGACGAGACCGGGCTGATGGACAACCTGATGGCCCAGACCGCCGCCAGCGGTGTTCCCAGGACCATCCCCTGGGTGGTCAGCGAGTACGGCTTTTCACCCTTTTCCGGCCGCGCCATGTCGGAGATGCCGAGCGCTCTGCTGGCCGCCGACATCGTCGGTCACTTTCTCACCCTTGGCGGCGCCGCGGCCTATATGTTTGGCTACACGCCGGACGTTCCGGCCAACCAGAACTCCCCCTGCGCCGGCTACGGCAATATGATGCTCTATCAGGCCGACGCGGCCGGCCGCGCGCGCTGGCCGATGCCGGTCTACTACGCCGAACAGATGATGATCGACGATTGGAGCCGGCCGGCTGACGCGCCGCACGAGCTATACGCCGCCAGCTCTGCTCGCGCGGACGGTAACGGTCATCCGTTCGTCGTCGCCTATCCGCTGCGGACAGCCGACGGCCATTGGACGGTCATGCTGATCAATCGCGATGGCGACCGCGCGCGCCGCGTCGACCTTGTCTTTCGGCGCGGCGACGAGGTTGGCGCGTTCGCCATCGGCCAGGGTGTCGAGGCCGTGCAATATTCGCCTATGGACTATGTCTGGCGCGACCTGGGCGAGGCCAGCCACCCGGTCCGGGATCTTCCACCCAGGCGCTTCCGCATCGCGGCCGGCCAGCCGATCGTCCTGCCCGCCTATTCCATCACCGTGCTTGGCGGCAGGATCGGCTATCCGCTCCGGCCTACCACCGCCGTCGCCCGGCGCTCGAGCTTGCCCCAGCCGACACGGTAGCCGCGGATCGCGCTCACCACCGATCGCACCACCACCCAGTACATCAGCTGGCGATAGCCGAAGCGCTGCACCGGCAGCCAGACGAGGTCGCCCCACGGCGCCCGGCGCTCCAGCGCCATGCCGAGCGCGCCGGCGGAAAGGTCGAGGAAGATGAACGCCGCCCAGTAGAACAGCGAGCGCAGGGTGTCATCCGGCGACCACTGCACCGGATGAAAGTAGTGGCCGTAGAAGGCCCAGATGAGTGACGAGACAATCGCCAGATCGACCAGCGGCGAGGCCACGGTCAGAAAGATCTGGAACAGCCAGATCTGCGGCAAGGCGACGAAGCCCAGCACCGGCTTGCGCAGGCTGAACAGGTCGCCGCGGTGCTTCCACAAACACTGCAGGGTCCCGAACGACCAGCGAAAGCGCTGATTGAGCAGTCCGGCCACGGTGTCGGGCGCTTCGGTGTAGGCTCTGGCGGAGGAATCGAACTCCACGCGCCAGCCAGCGCTCTGGCAGGCCAGAGTCAGGTCCTGGTCCTCGGCCAGGGTGTCGGCGGGGTAGCCGCCAAGCTGGGTCAGGGTCTCGCGCCGCCACGCCCCGACGGCCCCAGGCACCACCGTCACCGCGCCGAGCGCCGCGAGGGCGCGCCGCTCCAGGTTCTGGGCGGTGACATACTCCAGGCCCTGCCAGCGAGTGACGAGATTGAGCCGGTTGCCGACGATGGCGTTGCCGGCCACCGCCCCGACCCGGGGATCGGCGAACCAACGCGCCAGCCTAGGCAACGTCTCTGGCGGAAACAAGGTGTCGGCATCGAGCGCCACGACGATGTCGCCGCGGCAGAGCTTGAGGCCGCGGTTGAGCGCCCGCGCCTTGCCGCCGTTTTCGAAGGTCAGCAGGGTGACCCTTGGTTCCGAGGCGAAGGCGGCGCGCACGGCCTGGGCGGTGCCGTCGGTCGAGCCGTCGTCGACAACCAGGATCTCGATGTGCGCCCAATCGGAGTGGAGGATCCTCTCGACCGAGGCGACGATGACTTTTTCCTCGTTGAAACAGGGAATGAGCACGCTGATCAGCGGCCCGGTCTCCCGGTCGAGCATTGGCGGCTCGCGACCCGCCTCGCGGAAGCGGTGCCAAAGCGAGAGAACCGCCAGAAACGCCAGCCGCGCCACCCCCAGCACGATGGCGACAATGAACAGTCCCTGCATGCCCGCGTTGAGATAGCGGAAGAACCCGAAGCCGAGACGGTCGAGAAACAGCTCCCAGGAACTGCGCGAGGTCGGCGGCATGGCGTCGGCCCGGTTCATGCCGGCGAGCTGATCGACGGTGACCAGCTTCAGCCCGCGCGCGCGAATCGCGTCGATCAGACCCGGCAGGGCTTCGACCGTCCGGCTCCGGTCGCCGCCGGCGTCGTGCAACAGCACCACCTGACCGCCCGTGGGGCCGGTGTCGGCGAGCCGGGTCATCGCCGTGTTGATGATGACGGCAGGCGGCGGCTTCTGCCAGTCATCGGTGTCGATGCGCAGACCGACGATCAGATAGCCGAGCTTCTGGGCGATCACCAAGGGCGCCACCTCGGCCGGCGTCGACGGCTCCGCGTCGCCGAAGTAGGGCGGTCGGAAAAAGCGCATCGATTTGCCGGTCAGGACGGCGAAGAGCCGCTGGGTGGTGTTGATCTCCAGATCGGTCTGGGCCAGCGGGGTGTCGGCGATGTTGGGATGGGTCCAGGTATGGTTGCCGACCATCATTCCGTCGGCCACCTCGCGCTGCACGAGCCCTGGCTTGGCCTGCATGTTCTGGCCGATGACGAAGAACGTCGCCACGGCGTGTTTCTGCTTCAGAATATCGAGGATCTTGGGCGTCCAGCGCCCGTCCGGACCGTCGTCAAAGGTCAGGGCCACCCAGCCTGGGTGCGCGCCATAGCGGTCGATGACATATTCTGACGGCATGACCTTGTAGACCTCGCCCGAGATCAGGCCGGTTTCGGCATCGACTTCGATCGTGCGCGAACCGGGCGATGGCAGCGACTCCACGTGCAGCACCTCGCCGGTTCCGTCGAAATCGACGGCGACGCTGGGGTCAATCCGCTCCAGCCCGACCGGCTTGGCCGAGCCGTATGGCTGATGGAAGTACTTCCAGACCGCCGGATCCTCGGCCCCCATGCGCCATAGGGCGTAGCCCATCGGCCGGTAGGGGTCGCTGACCTTGACCTGGTTGAACAGAGACGCCGCGTCGAGGAACCAGACGATGTGTTTGCGGTGGTCGTCGTCCTCGTAGGCGAAGGTTGGGTTCAGCTCATTGTCATCCAGGCTGACGTTGGCTTCGGAATCGTGGGCCAGTTGGGTCGCGTCATAGAATTCAACCGAATCCGCCCTCCCAGGGCCCGTCTTGTCCTTCAGGGTCCAGTCGTAGCCATAGGCGCCGAAAGCGACCACCGTGCGCCGCGGGTCGAGAATCTTCATGTCATTGGCCAAGGTCTGCTCGAACCAATCCTGACCGGCGGGCGGGCCGGGGTCGCCCGTCGCCCAGTGCTGGTCGTAGGCCATCAGCACGACAGCGTCGGACACGGCGCCAAACGGCGCCAAGGGCCAGGAGTTATCGCTGAACGGCGCCGTCACCCAGACCTCGCGGCCGAGCGGCCTGAGGGCCGCGCGCGCACGGGCGATCAGGTCCGGGTAGCGGGCGATGGCCGCCGGCGAAAGGTTCTCCAGATCGAAGACATAGCCGGCGTAGCCCTGCTTTTGCGCCAGGACGACGAGGTTGGAGATCAGCGCCTTCTCAGCCGCCGGGTTGAGGATCAGATTGTTGGCCAGGGGCCCGTCGCTGATGCCGTTGTGTCCGTTGTGGACCATGGGCAGGACCGAAGGCGGTGTCTTGGCGCTGGCGATAATCGCCTCGGCCTGCAGATCGGAGGTCACCGCCAAGCGTCCGAGCGAGCCGTCAAGCAGCAGCCATTGGGGCGAGACGACATCCAACTGGTCGACGTGGCGCTTGAGGGAAATGCGCGAGTCCTGATCCCAACTCACGTAGAAGCCGACCGACAGCGGTCGGGCTCTACCGCCGGCGGCGATCTTGTTGGGCCTGGGCACTTGCCGCCACTGAAGCGGCCGCTTGAGCCTGTGGGCCGTCTCCGGGTGCAGGGCCTGAAGAACCTGCGGGTCCTTCAGGGCCAGGGTCGGCAGGATCGGGGCGAACGCAAGCGTAGCGAAGAAGCCCGCCACCACCAGGGCCGCGCCGGCGATGACCAGGCCCAGGCCCAGGTTGGCCCGCTTGGCCCGCCGGCCCGTCGGGTCGTGGAAAATGAATTCGTCCATCTTTGGGCTTTAGCGGCCCCTTGCCTCTTGGCGTGTTTCGTCCCCGCGCCCGGAAGATGACGCATGGCGGCGGCGATGCAAAGCCATCCGCGCGATGGAACCCTGGTGAATGGGGGTCAGAGGGTAGTTTCGAGCCGCCGAGCGCGCCACTGATCCGCCGTCTGGCCCCAGATCGCGATCTCCACGTCGACTGGCGGCGGCAGACGATCGGTCCGCAGCCGGGTCGAGCCCAAGCGGGCGGCCACGGCCTGTGAAGGCTCGTTGGCGTCGTCGATACAGTGGATGATTTCGTTCCAGCCGAGCGTATCGACAGCGAAATCCATCGACGCCGCCGCCGCCTCGACGGCATAGCCTTTGCCCCATGCGTCATGGATCAGGCCCCAGCCGACCTCGTCTCCCGGCCAACCTTCCGGCCGGTGCGGCCCGATGCGGCCGATCCAGCGTCCGCTGGCGCGTTCGATCACCGAGAACATGCCAAAGCCCTGCAGCGCCCAGGATCCGGCCGAGCTGGTGAATCCGCGCCAGGCCATCGATCTCGGCTGCACGCCGCCCAGATGGCGCATGACCCGATCGTCGGCGCTGAACGCCGCCCAGGCGTCGAAGTCCCCCGCCGTCAACGGGCGCAGGACGAGACGGGCTGTCTCCAATGTCGGGCCGACGATCTCAGGCAAGAGACGGCTCGATCGCCTTGCAGGCGGCGATCAGGCCGCGCACCGAATCCGTCGACTTGGCGAACATCGCCTTCTCCGCCTCGTCGAGCGGGAACTCGAGCACCCGCTCCGCCCCGCCCGCGCCGATCACCGTCGGCACGCCTGCGTAGAGGCCGGAGACGCCATATTGACCGGTGAGATGGGCCGCGCACGGCAGCACCCGCTTCTGGTCCTTCAGATATGACGCGGCCATGGCGATGGCGCTCTCGGCCGGGGCATAGAACGCCGAGCCAGTCTTCAGGAGGGCGACGATCTCGCCGCCGCCGCCGCGCGTGCGCTTGACGATGCCGTCCAGCGCCTCCTGGGTGAGTAGTCCCTGGCGCACAATCTCGGGCAAGGGCAGGCCGCCGATGGTCGAGTGGCGGACCATGGGAACCATGTCGTCGCCGTGACCGCCGAGTGTCCAGGCGTGCACGTCGCGCACCGAAACGCCGAGGGCCTCGGCCAGAAACGTGCGGAAGCGCGCTGAATCCAGCACGCCGGCCATGCCGATCACCTTGGCGTGCGGCAGGCCGGAAAACTCGCGCAGAGCCCAGACCATGGCGTCGAGCGGATTGGTGATGCAAATGACGAAGGCGTTCGGCGCGTGAGTCTTCAGCCCTTCACCGACGGATTTCATCACCTTGAGGTTGATGCCCAGCAAGTCGTCGCGGCTCATGCCAGGCTTGCGCGGCACGCCGGCGGTGACGATGGCGACATCGGCGCCGGCGATAGCGGCATAGTCGCTCGCGCCCTTCAAACTCACCTCGACGCCGATCACCGGCGTGGCTTCCGATAGGTCCAGCGCCTTGCCCTGGGGCACGCCATCGACGATGTCGAACAGCACCACGTCGCCCAGCGCCTCGCGGGCGGCGATGTGCGCCAGGGTGCCGCCGATCATTCCGGCCCCGATCAGGGCGATCTTCGCGCGAGCCATCGGGCCGTCAACTCCTGGAAATGCGAGGGGGAAAACGGGCGCGGTCTAGACTGGCGGGGGACAGGCTGCAAGGCTGAGCCATGTTCCCCCTGCACCCGGCCTTCGAACGCGCCTCCGCGCCTCTGACCGCCCTGCCGCTGAGTGAGGCGCGGCTGCATCTCGACGCTCGCTTCCCATGGATCGTGCTTGTCCCACGCATTCCCGGCGCGACCGCGCTCGAGGACCTAACCACCGAAGATCACGGGCGGCTCATGGCCGAGATCCTTGTCGCCGGCCGAGCGGTGCGCGCCATGGGCGCGGCGGCGGACCGTCCGGTCGCGCGGCTCAACGTCGGCGTTCTCGGCAACATCACGCCCCAGCTCCATGTTCATGTGATTGGCCGCCGAAGCGACGATCCGGCGTGGCCCGGTCCGGCCTGGGGTCATGGGGCGGCGACGCCCTACACGCGCGGCGCCCTGGCCACGGCGATCGCGGCGGCGCTCGCGGCGCTGCGAGGCTAGGGCCGGCGCAGGGTCACAACGCGACCATGGCCGTCACCGCCGCGCCAAACGCCAGGGTTCAGGGGCCGAAGGTTCACCCGCCGCGGGACGTTGCCCGCCCCGAAAGTGAGCGTCAGTCGCGATCCGCGCCGCTTACACGTGGCGGCGCCGAGCGCGCCATGGGCATCCCGCCACGCGCATTGGAGCGCCTCGCCAGGCGTCACCGGATCGCCGATCTGGAGCACGAACAACAAGTGG
>DATCEL010000229.1:0-5428 GCA_036510115.1 Caulobacteraceae bacterium | reverse complement strand
GACCACCGGGCGCCTGGACACCCGCTTTTCGGGGCCCGACATCGATCCCTTGAGCAAGGACTCTGACTATGACCCGCAGTCGGCGTCGATCAGCTCGGCCTATGTCTCGGCCTTCAACGACTATGTGCGCCGGGATCTTGGCTACGGCGACGGCAAGACCTACAAGCCGGAGATCGATATCGGCGCGCAATGGATACTGACGCACCAGCCGCCAGGCGTGCCTTATGCGATTCCGGGCGTGCTTAACGTCATGCCCGATCTGGCCCAGGCGATGAAATACGATCCCAACCTGAAGATCATGGTCAATGGTGGGTACTTCGACCTAGCCACTCCGTATTACGAGGGCTGGTACGAAGACCACCACCTGCAAATCCCGACCAAGCTGCAGAGCAACATCGAGTATCACTATTATCAGTCGGGCCACATGGTCTATGCGCACGAGGCGTCGCTGAAGCAGATCCATGACAACGTCTCCTCGTTCATCTCGCGCACCGACAATCTGGGTCACTGAGGACAGACAACCTCTCCCTCGCGGGAGAGGTGAACCGGCTCAGGCCGAGACTTGTTCCTCGTCGGTGACGAAGCCTTTCCAATTGCGCATGTAGTCGATGAAGGTCGGCCCCAGGCGCTCGGCCCGCAGATAGTCGCGGGTCACCGGCAGGGCGATGGTCTGGAAGTCGGGGTCGACGGCGAGCTTCGGCGGGAAGTCATGATGCAAAATGGCGGCGCGCCCGAGGATGGCGAAATCCGCTCCATGCTCCAGAGCCCGGCGGCAATCCTCGCCGCTCGTCAGCTTGCCGGCGACGCCCAGGCGCGTCGCTCCGCGCGGCAGATCGGCGAACCAGTCGATCAGCGGCCTGGCGGCGAATTTGTCCTCCATCGGCGGCTTGAAGACGCTCCACAACGACATGTCGAGCCAGTCGAGCGCCCCCTCGACCAAGAGCTCGCCGGCCAAGGCGCGCTGCTCGTCGAGCTTGAGACCGAAGCGTTCGGGCGAAAGGCGCAGGCCGAGCTGGAAGTCGGGACGCGTACGGGCGCGGACGCCGGCGATGATCTCGCGCACGATGCGGGCGCGATTGGCTAGCGAGCCGCCCCAACGGTCGGTCCGCTGATTGGTCTCGGCGGAGAGGAATGCGCAGAGGATGTAGCCGTGGGCGCCGTGAAGTTCGACGCCGTCGAAGCCTGCCCGTTCCGCGCGAACGGCGGCGGCGATGAAATCCTCGATCAGCGCTTCAATCTCGGCCTCCGAGAGGGCGCGGGCGCCGAACTCGGCATCGTCCGACGGCCCCACGGGCTGAGCGCCGATGAGTTCGGCCGGCGAGCGGATGCCGGCGTGGTGAAGCTGGACGGCCGATAGGGCGCCTTCACTCCGGATCGCGGCCGCGAGACGTGAAAGGCCCGGGAGATGATCGTCGGAAAAGACCCCAAGCTGGCCTGGAAAGCCCTGTCCCTCCCTCTGCACATGCGCCGCGCAGGTCATCACCATGCCAAAGCCGCCCTTGGCGCGCCAGGTCAGCCAGTGAAACTCGTCGTCCGATAGCTTGCCGTCGGCATGGCTTTGAGAATTGGTCAGCGGCGCCAGCATGAACCGGTTCTTCATCGCCGGACCGCGGGCAAAGGGAAGTTCGGCGAAAAGACTCGTCACGGGCGCGCGCTCACATGGAGGGGAATGGCCCTCCACCTAAGCGAGGAAGACCAAAGCGCAAGAGGGCGTTAAGCTGTCTGGCTTCAGCCCCAGCGACGCACGAGGAGCGTCGGAGCGCTGCCGAGCCCAAGCCAAAAGCCGATGTCGTAGACCACCGAGTCGGTCTTGGTCTCATAGAAGCGCAGAGCCCAGGGAATCGCGTGCGGCGCCAGCTTGTGACCGATCTCCACCAGCAGGGTCACCGGGGAGATGATCCCGTGCCACAACCCGAGAAAGAAGAGAGACAGCATGCCGCCATGGGCGGCCTGGGCGGATTCGACACCGCCAGCGGCGCAGGCCGAGAGCAACAGGGTCGCGAAACACGCGACCGCGATCTTCGAACCGGACATCTTCATCGGCGTTCCCTTCCCGTTACAGCCGCGCTCCCACCGCCAAGCTTAACACGCGAGGGTCGATTCCGATCCGGCGCCTCAAACGTCGAAGCGGAAAGCCTCGCCGTCGCGCCGGACCCGGCCGGCCGTAGGCGTGGCGTAGTGCGTGCCGATCACCAGGACGCCGCTATCGGCCCACTCGGCGAACAATCGGGCGCGCACCTGCGCCGCCTCGACGGGATCGGAATCGAACGGCGGCGACCATGTCGGATGGGCGAGCTGGCAGGGATGGTGGGTCATGTCGCCGGTGATGACCGCGGTTTCGCCCTTCGACTCGATGACCACCGAGACGTGACCCGGCGTGTGTCCGGCGCTGGGAATGAGCCGGATCTCCCGCGAAATCCGGTGATCCATCTCGACCAGCTCGGCGAGGCCGGCGTCGATAATCGGCTGGACCGAATCGGCCAGGATTTCCGGCTGTTCGCCGTCCGTCACCGTTGACCAGTGCTCCAGTTCCCGTCGACCGATCAGGTAGCGGGCGTTGGGAAAGGTGGGAACCCAGCGACCGTCCTCGAGCATGGTGTTCCAGCCCACGTGATCGACATGCAGGTGGGTGCACACGACCGCGTCGACGCTTTCGCGCGTCCAGCCCGCTCCGTTCAGATGATCGAGAAACGGCGTCGAAAGCGCCTGCCCGCGCAACATCTGGCGGCCCTTGTCGTTGCCGATGCAGGTGTCCACCACCAGCCGCAAACCCGAGCCTTCCACCAGCAGGGCATGAATGGAGAGGATCATCTGATCCTGCTGGTTGACGAAATGGGGATAGAGCCAGGGAATTTGCCGCAGCGCGGCCGGCGTCGCCTGCTCAAGAAACGGCTGCTTTTCGCTGTAGCTGATCGGCATTTCCAGCTCGACGATGCGCGTCACCTTCACCGCGCCTACCTGCCAGCTCAGCATTGCCTAGTCTCCTCTGGTTCGTTCTTCGCGCGGCTCAGGCCTTGCCGCGCAGAATAAGCTGGTCGCCACGCACCTCGAACGAGTCGAGACGGCGGAGAAACGACATGCCGAGCAGGGAGACACTCATCGGCGCCTGGTTGACGAACACCGGCACGCCGCTGAGCTGGATCGGTCCGACAGCCAGTCGGTCCGCCGTGGCCTGCGCACCATGGCCGACGCCGTTCGCCGTCTCGCTCGGCTGCGACACGGCATTAGGGGCGACGCTGACCCGCGCCCGGGCCGCGTCGGCTGGGCTGAGGACGACATCGGTGGCGCCGGTGTCGATCTCGAAGAGAACCGGGGCCCCATTCACCTGACCGATGACGAAGAAACCGCCGCCCTGGCTGCGCCCGATGGTCACTGATCGCGGCGCGCCCGCCACCGCGAACGCCGGAAAAACCGCCCCGCGGAGGCGAAGGGCGACATCGCGCGCATCATCGCGATAGACGTAGCCGAGGATGAGGACCAGCAGGATCGCCGCCCACAGGGCCGCCGCCCGCGCCGCCTTGCCAAGATCGACTTGTCGCGCGGTCAGCAGGCCGCTGGAAACCAGGGCCGCCAGTCCCAGCAGGCGCAGGACCTCGAAACCGTCCTGGCCTTGAGTCTGGCCGGGAACCAGGAGGGTCAGGGCGATGATCGCCGCGCCGGCCAGGGCCAACAGGCCCAGCCAAAGCAGCGCGCCCGGCCGTGGCCGCCAGCGCGGGCGCCGCGCCGGCGGCGGCGGGTTTTCCGGGCCCCACGGTCCGTGCCCCTCGGTCATGGTTTCCCCACGCTATGCGGCCTCAGTTTCGCCCGCCTTCAACGCTCTTCGTGGTGGCGTCCGAAATCAGGCTCCGGCGTTTCCTGGCCGGCGTCAATGACACCGCGACGAATCTCCCGCGTGCGGGTGAACAGTTCGTGCAGCTTGTCGCCCTCGCCCCAGCGGATGGCGCGAGAAAGCGCCTGCAGGTCCTCGGTGAAACGGCCGAGAATCTCCAGCACCGCATCCTTGTTGGCCAGGAACACGTCCCGCCACATGATCGGATCGGAGGCGGCGATGCGGGTGAAATCGCGAAAGCCGCCGGCGGAATATTTGATCACCTCGCTCCGGGTGACCTGCTCCAGGTCGGCGGCCGTGCCGACGATGTTGTAGGCGATCAGGTGCGGCAGGTGCGAGGTCACCGCCAAAACCAGATCGTGATGGCGTTCGTCCATGATCTCGACGTTCGCGCCCAGAGCTTCCCAAAAGGTGGTGAGCCGGGCCACGGCGGCGAGATAGGGCGCGTCCTGGCGCGCTTGCGGCGTGAGGATCGTCCAGCGATGGGCGAAGAGGGTGGCGTAACCCGCGTCGGGACCCGACTCCTCGGTGCCGGCGATCGGATGGCCGGGGATGGCGAAAACGCGCGAGGGCAGGTGGGCGGCGAAAGCCTCCGCCACGACGGTCTTCACCGAACCGACATCGGTGACGATGGCCCCATCTTCCAGCGCCTCGCCGATCTCGGCGGCGACCGCGCCGATGGCCAGTGGCGGAACGGCGATGACCACCAGATCCGCGCCCCGCGCCGCGCGCGAGGGGTCGGCGAAAACATCGTCGGCAAGCCCCAGCGCCCGGACGCGGTCAAGCACGGCGCCGCTCGCATCGGCCACGGCGATCCCACCGACCACATTCCCGGCTCGCGCGGCGCGGATCACCGAGGAGCCGATGAGGCCGGCGCCGATGACCGCCATTCGGCGAAACAGCGGCTCGCTCATCGGCCGAGGAAGTCGGCGAGGGCGGCAACCACGGCGCGATTGTGCGCCTCGAGGCCGATCGTCAGGCGAAGATGGTCAGGCAGGCCGTAGTTGGCGACGCCGCGCAGGATGAGGCCGCGGCGGGACAGGAAGGACTCGGCTACGGCCGCCGTCTTCCCGGCCTCGCGCGGAAAACCGATCAGAACGAAGTTGGTCGCCGACGGCGTGACCTCAAGTCCCAGCCCTCCGAGCTGCTGAGTGAGCCACGGCCGCCAAAGCTCGACGTGGGCGAGCGAGCGCGCCTGGAACGCCGTGTCGGCCAAGGCCGCGACGGCGGCGAGCTGGCCGGCGATAGAGGTGTTGAACGGCAGCCGGATACGATCGACCGCGTCGGCGACGTGCGGCGGCGCATAGGCCCAGCCGACGCGCAGGGAGGCCAGGCCGTGGAGCTTGGAGAAGGTGTGGGTGATCACGATATTGTCGGCGTCGCGAGCGAGGCTCAGGCCGTCGTCGAAGGTCGGATCGCTATTGAACTCGGCGTAGGCCCCGTCCAGCACCAGGAGCACCTCGGGCGGCAGGTCGGCATGCAGGCGCGCGACCTCGGCGCCCGGAATGAAAGTGCCGGTGGGGTTAGCCGGATTGGCGATGAACATCAGGCGCGTGCGATCGTCCACGGCCGCCAGCATCGCGTCGATGTCGATGCGAT
>DATCEL010000228.1:0-4515 GCA_036510115.1 Caulobacteraceae bacterium | reverse complement strand
ACAGCCCCCCCAGCCCCCCTGGATTGGAGGGTCCCGGGCAACCGATACAAACCTTTCGTAGAGACCGAAGAGACTTTGAGAGCCCCGTGGCGCCCCCGCCGCGGGGTTCGCTCTTGTCTAGCGTCTCAGTTCTTCGCGGCTCGCTTCATCGCCGAAACGATGCGCCCGCCGTTCTGGCCCTGCACCAGTATAAGCGTGGTCAAGCCGTCGTCCGGCGACGCGGGAAGATGGAAGACACGGCGATGGCCATTCCAGTCGCCGAGCATGACCAGTTGGCGCACCACGTTGCGATGGCTGACGGTCTGCCCACGATTGTCGCCCTCCCTGACCTGCACACTCCGCGCGCGCGGGTCGTAGCGCACCAGCCAGACATCGTCGGGGTGTCGCGATCGGGCGCGACCGATAGCTTCGCCGACGGCGATGGTGCCGTCGGCGCGGGGCTGGATTTCCGGACCGGTTTCCGGAGCGCGCCGGGCGGCATGGATGAGAGCATCGACATCCGTCTGCTTGTCGCCCGAGGCCTGGCCCTCGCCCTCGACGATGATCTGCGGGGTGTAAACATCCTTCAACCCGAACCGCTTGTCATAGGCCCGCTGGCGATCACCGAATTCCGGCTGGGCGAAGGTGTCCTTCCAGCCCAGGTAATCCCAGTAGTCCACATTGAAGGTAAGGACGGTGACGCCGGCGCGGTCGGCCAAGGCGGCGGCGAAAGCGTTGGACTTGTCGCATGAAACGCACCCCTGGGCGGTGTACAGCTCGACCACCACCGGCATGCGCGCGAGCGCGCCGCCCGCGGTCAGCGAAGCGGCGATAACAAGCGGCGCAATGAGGGCGCTTTTCATGCGCGCGCACTTAAGCCAACTTTGCCGGCGGCGGCCGGTCACGAAACCGTGAAGAGTGAGCCCAGCCGCCGCGCCGGGCATAGGTTCAGGCCGCTTCCCGGGCGAGGTTACGAAGCACTAAGTTCAACACCCCGCCGTTACGGAAGTATTCCAGCTCGGTTGCCGTATCGATGCGGCAGCGCACGGGGAAACGCGCGATCTTGCCATCCGACGCCCGATAGAGTTCGACCATCATTTGGCGCCGGGGTTGAATGTCGGCCAGATCGCGGATGGTGACGATCTCCTCGCCGGTGAGGTTGAGACGCTTCCAGCCTTCGGCGGCGAACTGGAGCGGCAGGACGCCCATGCCCACGAGGTTTGAGCGGTGGATACGCTCGAAGGATTCGGCGATCACCGCCTTGACGCCCAGGAGCTTGGTCCCCTTCGCCGCCCAGTCGCGCGAGGAACCGGTGCCATATTCCTTGCCGGCGAAGATCACCGCCGCGCGGCCTTCGCTCTTGTAGCGCATGGCCGCGTCATAGATCGACATCACGTCCCCAGACGGGAAGTGCTGGGTGACGCCACCCTCAATGTCCGGGGTGATCTTGTTGCGGATGCGGATGTTGGCGAACGTACCGCGCATCATCACCTCGTGATTGCCGCGCCGCGCGCCGTAGGAATTGAATTCCGCCTGAGTGACCTGATTTTGCGTCAGGTATTCGCCCGCTGGCGACGATTTGCGGATGTTGCCGGCCGGACTGATGTGGTCGGTGGTGATGCTGTCGCCGAAGATGCCCAGGATCCGCGCCTCGACGATATCGGTGACCTTTTCGGGGGTCATGGTCAGACCCTCGAAGTAGGGCGGGTTCTGAACATAGGTCGAACCCATCTCCCAGGCGTAGGTCTGGCCGCCCTCGGTCTTTATGCCCTGCCAAGCCTTGTCGCCCTTGAAGACGTCCTTGTAGCGCTTGGCGAACATTCCGGCTTCCACCACCTTGTGCTGGATTTCGGCGATATCCCCGTTGGTCGGCCAGATGTCCTTCAGGAACACGTCCTTGCCGCTCTTGCCCTTGCCGAGCGGTTCGGTGGCGATGTCGGTGAGCATGGAGCCGGCGAGGGCGTAGGCGACCACCAGGGGTGGCGAGGCGAGGTAGTTGGCGCGCACGTCGGGGTTCACGCGGCCCTCGAAGTTACGATTGCCCGACAGCACCGAGACAGCCACCAGATCGCCGGCTTGAACAGCCTTGGCGATCGGCTCGGCCAGAGGGCCGGAGTTGCCGATACAGGTGGTGCAGCCATAGCCCACGAGGTTGAAGCCGAGCGCGTCCAACGACTTGGTGAGGCCCGCCTTGGCAAGATAGTCGGTGACCACCTGCGAGCCCGGCGCGAGGGAGGTTTTCACCCACGGCTTGACCTTCAGGCCCTTGTCGATCGCGTTGCGCGCCAGCAGGCCGGCGGCGATCAGGACGCTGGGGTTTGAGGTGTTGGTGCAGGAGGTGATGGCGGCGATGACCACATCGCCTTCGCCGATATCGTGATCTTCTCCTTCGACGGGCACGCGCGTGGCGAGCGCCGCCTCGTCCTTGCCGAATTCGCTCCCGAGCGCGGTGCGGAAGGCGCTCGCCGCCTCGCTGAGCAGCACTCGATCCTGCGGTCGCTTCGGCCCGGCGAGGGAGGGAACCACAGTCGCCAGGTCCAGTTCGAGGGTGTCGGTGAACAGCGGGTGCTCGCCGTTCGGCGCCGCCCACAGGCCCTGTTCCTTGGCGTAGGCCTCGACCAAGGCGACGCGTTCGGGCGCGCGCCCGGTGGCCGTCAGGTAGTCGAGCGTCGCCTGGGTCATCGGGAAAAAGCCGCAGGTGGCGCCGTATTCCGGGGCCATGTTGGCGATCGTCGCCTGATCCTCGACCGTCAGGCTGTGCAGCCCTTCACCGAAATACTCGACGAATTTCCCGACGACGCCCATCTTTCGCAGCATCTGGGTGATGGTCAGAACAAGGTCCGTGGCCGTCGCCCCCTCCGGCAGTTTGCCGGTGATATGGAAGCCGATGACCTCCGGGATCAGCATCGGGATTGGCTGGCCGAGCATGGCCGCTTCCGCCTCGATGCCGCCAACGCCCCAGCCAAGCACCGACAGGCCGTTGACCATGGTCGTGTGGCTGTCGGTGCCGACGAGCGTGTCGGGGTAGGCGAGGGCGGACTCTCCAGGGTCGCCGGGCGTGCTCCACACCGTCTGGGCCAGATGTTCCAGATTGACCTGGTGACAGATGCCGGTGCCCGGAGGGACCACACGGAAGTTGTTGAACGCCTGTGAGCCCCAACGCAGAAAGCGATAGCGCTCCATGTTCCGCTCATATTCGCGGGTCACGTTTTCGGCGAAGCTCTTGGCGCTGCCGAAATAATCGACCATCACCGAATGGTCGATGACCAGATCCACGGGGGTGAGCGGATTGATCTTTTCCGGGTTACCGCCAAGCTTGCCGAGCGCATCGCGCATGGCCGCCAGATCGACCACGGCGGGAACGCCGGTAAAGTCCTGCATCAACACCCGGGCGGGGCTGAAGGCGATCTCATGTTGACGCGTCCCCTTGTTTTCCAGCCAATCGGCGATGGCCCTGATGTCGGCCTCGGTAACCGAGACGCCGTTTTCGTTGCGCAACAGGTTTTCCAGAAGGACCTTCATCGACACCGGAAGCCGGGAAATGCCGGAAAGTCCGGCGGCCTCGGCGGCGGCGAGGCTATAGTAGTCGTAGGTGCGCTCACCGACCTTGAGTTGCCGGCGCGTTTGAAGGCTGTCGAGCGAAGCCATTTTTGAAGGGATCCTTTTCCTGTTCGAGGCCCACCGAACACCGGTCTGGCGGATCGCGCGCTTTTCGGAGCGGACACACAGCATCCGGCCCGCGCGGCGCAACTGGGCCGGCGGCTTCTTAGACCGCGCGCGGGACCGCGTCCATGCGAGCGCCCGTGCCTCATCGCGCGCCAGGATCAAGCCCGCGTGATCTCCGCCCTGCGCCTGGAAAACCTCAGCCTTGAGCGCGGCGCGCGCAGGCTGTTTTCCGGCCTTTCGGCGCGCGTCGCCGCCGGCGAGGCTCTGGCGGTGACCGGTGCCAACGGGGCGGGCAAGACGAGCCTCCTGCGGGCCGTGGCCGGGCTTCTCCGGCCCGCGGCCGGAACGATCGTCTTCGAGGGCGCCGGCGAGGCCACCGAAGCCCGCCGCGCCGACTGCCATCTGATGGGCCACGAGGATGGCCTCAAGAGCGCGCGCACGGCGCGCGAGGAGTTGCTGTTCCAGGCCCTGTGGTGTGGAGCGAGCGCCCATGCGGCCCTGGAGGCGGCGGCGCGGCTGGGCCTCGAGCGGCAACTCGGCCTGGACGTCCGCCGCCTCTCCGCCGGGCAGAGGCGTCGGTTGGCCCTGGCCCGCCTGATCGCCGCCCCGCGAGTCTTGTGGCTCCTGGATGAACCCTTGGCGCCGCTCGACGCGGCCGGTCGCGCCCTGATGGGCGAGATCATGACCGAGCATGTCGCCGCCGGTGGTCTCATTCTGGCGGCCGCCCACGATCCTCTGCCGCTACCAGCGCGGACGCTGGAGCTCGGCGCGTGAACGTCCTCGGCGTCCTCTTCCGGCGCGAGCTCTCCCTCGCCTGGGGCAAGGGCGGCGGCCCACTGCTGGCCGTGGGTTTTCTCGTCGCGGCGGTCA
>DATCEL010000227.1:0-2260 GCA_036510115.1 Caulobacteraceae bacterium | reverse complement strand
TTGGCGCCGGCCAGGAAGCAGAGTACCTGGGCCTCGCGGGTCAGCGCCAGCCGCCCCGCCGACAGGCGCACGCGCGCCTTGGGAATCAAAATTCGCGCGGTGGCGATCATCCGCACCAGCTCCAGCGGATCGACCGGATCGCGTTCGCCGAGCGGGGTGCCGGACATCGGCGCCAGCGCGTTGACGGGCACGCTCTCCGGCTGCGGGTCGAGGTTGGCCAATGTCGCCAGCATCGCGCAGCGATCGTCGATCGACTCGCCCATCCCGATGATGCCGCCCGAGCAGACGGTGATGCCGGCCTTGCGCACGGTCGCCAGCGTTTGGAGGCGATCGTCGTAGCTGCGCGTGCTGATGATCGACTTGTAGTACGCACGCGAGGTGTCCAAGTTATGGTTGTACGCGGTGAGGCCGGCATCGGCCAGCCGCCGCGCCTGGTCCTCGGAGAGCATCCCGAGCGTGGCGCAGGCCTCCATGCCGAGCGCGCGCACACCGCGCACCATGTCGAGCACCTCGTCGAAGGCCGGCCCGTCCTTGACCTCGCGCCAGGCGGCGCCCATGCAAAAACGGGTCGCCCCGGCGGCCTTGGCCTTGCCGGCGGCCTGCAGAACCTCTGGCGTCTTCATCATCCGCTGCTTCTCGAGCCCGGTGTCGTAGCGCGAGGATTGCGAGCAGTAGGCGCAATCTTCGGGACAGCCCCCGGTCTTCACCGACAAGAGTGAACAGAGCTGCACGTCGGTCGAGGGGTAGTGCTCGCGGTGAACGAGCTGCGCGCGCAAAACCAGGTCTGGGATCGGCAGATCGTGGATCGCGCGCACCGCGGCCGCGCTGAGCTCTGGACGTGACAAGCGTGGGTCTTCTACCACGTCCGCGGGCTAGTTCACACGGCGCAAGATGATGAGCACCCGCACCGTTAGCCAGCGGGCAGACTCGCGCTCCTTGGTCGGGGGGCCGCCTGCGGGCTTGACCAGCGCGTCCGGGCGGGCCGGTGCGCCCGGATACCACAGCCCGTCGGAATTCTGACGGCCACGCACGTAGGCCTCGGCGGTGCGAACGCCCGAGTTCTCCTTACCGAGCCCCACCGCCGTCACGCCGTCGAGCGCGTCGAGCACGTCGGTCCAAAAGCGCGGCTCGCCGATCTGCTCCCAGAAGCTGGGCGCCTTGCGGTCGGGGTAACGGTCGGGTTGCAAGAACCGCGTGGCCAGCAGCTCGGCCGCACGGCGCGCCTCGCGCGAGGTGCGCCGCGACGGCGACGAGGCGAAAGCCCGCAGCGCCATCCCGGTCACGAGATGGCTCGACGGGCGCGCGGCCGAATCGGTGCGCACGCCGCGCCAGGCCCAGCCACCGTCGGCCTGGCGGTTGGCGAGCAGAAACTTGAACCCGCGTTCGACGCGCGGATCGGCGTCGAACCCGGCGCGGCAGAGGGCCGCCAGCGCCCAGCCGTGGAAGTGCAGCGCCACCGCGCGGCTGCGTGATTCGGGCGTCTCTCCCAGCGCCAGGGCGGCAATGCCCCCGTCGGCGGCTTGTGATTCGAGGAGAATCTCGGCCGCGCTGGCCACCGGCGCTTCGGCGCGGCCGAGCCCGTACTCGGCCATTCGCTCGAGGGCGCGAATCGCCGCCACCGCCCGCGAGAAGCGCGGGGAGCCCAGCGCCTTTTCGGGGGGCTTGGCCGGAAACGCGCCGTTCTTGTCCTGTTTGCGCAGGAAGGCCTTCACCTCGGGGTAGGTGAGAAGCTCCTCGGCCTGGGGCGCCTCGTCGTCGTCGATGAGGTCACGGCGGACCCGGGCCACCAGCGCCTGGCTGCCTTCTCGCAGCAGGATCGGCACCGGATCGCGGCCCAGGCGCGCACGCCAACCCGACGGAAACCGGGGCGAGGCCCCCGGCGGCGCGGCGGGTGTCAGGCGGTTCATCTACCCCGAAGGGTATCGCAAAAACCCGACAGACGAGAGTCGGCAGGAATCTTTTTGATGGAATTTCCCTCGCGGCCACGCCCGTTTGGCCGGCGGTCCCGTGCTCGCCGTTGCAAGCCGAGGCCTTCCAAGTAACACTCTACCGACTTTCGGCCCCACCCCGAGCGCGGATGAGCTTCCCCGACCGTCCCACAAAGCAGCAGGCTTTTTTGGCGCTCTTGAAAAGAGGGTGGACGTCTCTCCATTTGGACGCGCGTCACCCGGGAGTGGCCGTTCCACCCGCGTTTCGCGGCGAAGCGCATCTGGTCCTGCAGTACGGCTATGACTTGCCGATCTTGATTCCTGACCTCGAG
>DATCEL010000226.1:0-2235 GCA_036510115.1 Caulobacteraceae bacterium | reverse complement strand
CTTGCCGATGCAGAAGGTGGCGAACACGCGCTCTAGGATATCTTCCGCATCCACGCGGCCGCTGATCCGGGCGAGGGACCGCGCTGCCAGCCGGGCATCTTCTGCCGCCAGTTCCGGCTCGGCCAGGCCCTCGAGGGCCCGCCCCAAATGCGCGCGCGCCTCGCGCAACAAGGCTTGGTGGCGGCTCCGCGTGACGGCGGGAAAGTCCCCGCCAGAAAGGTCGCGCCGTACACGGACGGATAGCTCGGCTTCGACCTCCGCCGCTTTGCCTTTTAGCATCGAAGTCGCGATGGCGCGGGCGCCAACCTCCGCCGCGATGGCTGCCGCTCCGCCACGATCCGCGCCAGTCGGCAGATCGGCTTTATTCAGCACACAGACATCATCCCTTCGGACAAGATCTGATGCCAGTTTCCAATCGCCGCCCGAAGCCGACTGATCGACGACCCACAGCCGGAGGTCGGCGCCATCGGCCCAGGCTCGCGCCCGCCTGACGCCTTCGATCTCAACCGCTTCCTCCGTGGCGCGGATGCCCGCCGTGTCGGCCAACAGCACCTTAAAACTATCGATGATCAGGGGAATTTCGATAATGTCGCGCGTCGTGCCTGGGATGTGGGTCACGATCGCCGCCTCCCTCCCCGACAACCAATTGATAAGACTACTTTTTCCGGCGTTTGGGGCACCGATCACGGCAACCCGATAGCCTTCGCGCACCCGCCGCCCGCGCGCGTCGTCAGCCAGCGCCGCGTCAATATCGCCGGCCAGGCGCTCCAGGCCGGCGCGGGCCTTTTGCGCAATGTCTGGGGGCACCTCCTCGTCCGGAAAGTCCACCGCCGCTTCCAGCCGCGCCAAGGCCTCGATCAGCGCCTCTCGCCAGCCATTGTAACGGGCGCCGAGCCGGCCCTCGAACTGGCCGAGCGCCTGGCGCGCCTGAGCGCGGGTTTCGGCATCGACGAGATCGGCGACCGCCTCGGCCTGATCGAGCTCAAGCTTGCCGTTCTCGAACGCCCGGCGGGTGAATTCGCCAGGTCCCGCTGGCCGCAGGCCCAGCGCCAGCAGAGCCTCAGCGACGCCATCGATGACGCCGCCGCCGCCGTGGAGATGCAGTTCGACGCAATCCTCGCCCGTGAAGCTGCGCGGCCCGGCGAAAAACAGCACCAGCGCCCGGTCGAGCAGAGCGCCATCGCCGGCGCGCAGACCCCGCACGCGCGCCCGCCCTGGCTTAGGCGACCCGCCGGCCAAGGCGACGAGCGCCGCCCGCGCCTCCGGGCCCGAGATGCGAATGATGGCGACCGCCGCTCGCCCCGGCGCGGTGGCCAGGGCGAAGATGGTGCCCGTCACTGACCCGATCTTACCGCTTGGCCGCCGCGCCAGCGGCCGCCGTCATCAGCTTCATGAACTGTTCCGAGGCCTGACCGCCGAAACTCAGCCAGTTCTTCATCAGCTCCTCGGGCTGGGCCATGGCCAGGTTGGCGTCCATCCGGGTCTTCATTTCCTTGACCAGATGGTCGTTCAGGGCCTTGACGTCGGGCAGGCCCAGGAAGGCCCGCGCCTCCTGCGGCGTGCAGTCCACTTCGAGCTTGACCTTCATTGGCGTCGCCTCCGCTGATCGCACGACAATGTTATGGGCCAAGGCCCACCTCGCGCGCTAGAGCCAGCTTAAAGGAGAGGCGCGATGGGCGAAATGATTGCCATTCCGAGGGCCGGCGCATCCTTCGGCGCCTATGTCGCGCGGCCGACGGCGGAAAGGGCACCGGGCCTGGTGGTCATTCAGGAAATCTTCGGCGTCAATCAGGTGATGCGCGACCTGACCGACGAATTTGCTCGCCAGGGTTTTCTGGCTGTCTGTCCCGATCTCTTCTGGCGCATCGAGCCTGGCATCGACATCACCGACCAGAGCGAGGCCGAGTGGAAGCGGGCTTTCGAGCTCTACAACGCATTCGATGTCGATAAGGGCGTGAAGGATATCGGCGCGACCCTGGCGCACGTGCGCGGTGACGCCGGCTGCTCCGGTCCAGTGGGCGCTGTGGGCTTCTGTCTGGGCGGCCTGCTGTCGTTTCTCACCGCCACGCGTACCGATATCGACGCCGCGGCCTGTTACTACGGCGTCGGCATCGAAAAGCGCCTGCGCGAGGACGACGCCCTGGTCACACCGCTGCTGCTGCACATCGCCGAGGAAGACTCGTTCACGCCAAAGGCGGCGCAATCCCTGATCATCGAGGCGCTGAAGAACCGCTC
>DATCEL010000225.1:0-9143 GCA_036510115.1 Caulobacteraceae bacterium | reverse complement strand
CAGCGCGTGTTACGGGCGCTGGCGAAGTCGCTGATGAAGCCGCCGGCAAGGGTGCCGACGCCGGCCGAGAAACCGCCGGTCAAACCGAAGATCAGGCCGACCGTCGCGTAGTCGAGCCCGAAGGCGCGGTTGAAATAGGGGGCGGAGAACTGGCCCGTGCCATAGCCCGCGAAAGAAACCAGGGTGACGCCGAGCATCATGTTGAGCATCGGCCAACTGCCGAACAGGGCGCGCGTCACGGCCGCCATTTCGGCCAGTTCTGATTTCAGCGAAAGGGTTGCGGGAGCGTGGTGGATTTCCCCGGGCTCGGACTGGCCGCGGGCCGGTTCGCGCACCATCAGCTTGATCAGGATGGCCAGCAGGATTCCCGGCGCGCCAACGATCATGAACGCGGCCCGCCAGCCGAGGTGCTGGGCCAGCCAGCCTCCGGCTACGGCCCCGATCAACGCGCCCAAGGGAATTCCAAACGCGTAGACCGATAGAGCCGAAGCGCGTTTCTTGGGTTCGAAATAGTCGGAGATCAGGGAGTGCGACGGCGGCGAGCAGCCCGCTTCGCCGATGCCGACGCCGACGCGGGTGGCGAGCAGCATCGCGAAACTGCCGGCGAAACCGCAGGCGACCGTGAACCCCGACCAGATGATCACGGCGATGGAGATGATCGAAACGCGGTTCCAGCGCTCGGCTAGGCGGGCGATGGGCACGCCAAGGACGGTGTAGAGAATGGCGAAGGCCAAACCCCCGAGGAGGCCGAGTTGGGTGTCGGTCAGCTTCAGATCGACCTTGATGGCCTGACCGATGGTGGCGAGGATCGTGCGGTCGATAAAGTTGAAGGTGTAGGCGGCGAGCAGCAGGCCGACGACGACACGACCGTAGCCGGCCGACAGGCGGCGCGTGGCGGTTCGGTCGTTTTCGATTGCCGCCATGGCGTTCGCCCCCTCAACCTTTTGGTTCTTCCTCCCATCTAAGCGCCTCAGCCCTGGCGTGGCCATGGGCGAGTGCGCTAACCGCAGCGGCAAGGAGACAAGACGCGATGGAAATCCTGATCGGCGACAAGAACCTCTCGAGCTGGTCGATGCGGCCGTGGCTGGCGCTCAAGCGCACCGCCGCCCCATTCACCGAAACCCTGGTCAAGCTTCGTGAGACCTCGATCTACGATGCGATCTTCGCCGCCGGCTCGCCCACGGGTCTCGTCCCGGTGTTAAAGGATGGCTCGGAGGTCATCTGGGATACCCTCGCCATCTGCGAATATCTCAACGAGAAATTCCCCGCCGCGAGCCTCTGGCCGGTCGACGCTACGGCGCGGGCGCTTGGACGGTGCGCGGCGGCGGAAATGCATTCTGGCTTTGCCTCCCTCCGCGGCGAATGCCCGATGGATATCGCTGCCCGCGCTCAGGCGGACGTCGCAGAAGCGACGGCGGTCAACATCCGGCGCATTGTCGAGCTGTGGAGCGGCCTGCTGGGACGTTTCGGCGGCCCGTTCCTCGTCGGATCGTGGTCGATCGCCGACGCCTTTTTCACCCCGGTGGCGACGCGCTTTCGCACCTATGGGCTAAAGCTCTCCGATTTCGGCGATACGGGCGCAGCTGGCGCCTATGCGGCGCGGCTGTTGCAGACGCAGGAATTTCTGGAATGGGAGAAGGCGGCTCTCGCGGAGGTCGCCTGAACGGAAGGACGTCGACCTAAGCGATTTCGCTCTGCGTCAGGCGACGGCCGTGCCGCGACGGCGACGCAGCATCGCGCCAAGGCCGCCAAACCCAGCCAGCATCATCGCCCAGGTCGCCGGTTCCGGCAGAGCCGGCGAGATCTTGGTCTCGAAGAACGATTCGCCGGTGTCATTGGCCGGAGCTGTGGCCCAGATGAAGTTCGCGCCCCCGGCGATCCCGGCGAGCGTGCCCCAAGGCGACGTTCCATTCAGACCGAAACTCACCGGGCTACCGCCGGGCTGGCTCCAGGTCACGGTGTAAGACGGAGACCCGACAATCGCGGACTGCCAATCGGTGGTATCGGTGTTGAGGCTCGTGCCGCCGTTCTCGAATGTGAAGCCCGTGCCCGCGAGAGAAAAACTGCCGATGAACATGTCGGGATTGCCCGGCAGGTGCGCCGGTTGGATTGTCCCAGGCGTGGCGGCGTCGTCATAGTTCCAGCCGACGACTTGCAGGTAGTAGGTGTTTCCACCGGTCAGAGAGGCCGACAGCGCCTGCACGGACGGCCAGTTCGTTCCCGAAGCGATGAGTGTGCCGAGCGCGGTCGGGCTGGTGCTGAGGTAGACGTTGAACGCATTATCGACCGTCAGATTGCCGCTCAGCGTCGCCGCCGCCTGCGCGCCAGCGGCCGCGGACGTCAGGACAGCCGCGACCAGGATCGCTCGAAAGTTCATGCCGTGCCCCCTTGGCGCGTTGTCTCGCGCCTGAGTGATGTCACGACGGATTAGCGTAGCGCGGAAAGAAATCAAACGGATTTGTCCGCGCCATTGGCGGATCGGTCCGAAAAGTCAGGACTCTAGGACTGTCAGGCGAAGGTAGGTCTCGCCCGGCGACGCAGCATTGCGCCCAGGCCGCCGAAGCCGACCAGCATCAGGGTCCACGCCGCCGGCTCCGGAACGGCCGCTGTCGCGACATTGACGCTGAACAGGATGTTACCGACGTCGGCGCCGAACGCACCGCCGTCGCTGATCGCGAGCTGCGACGGAGATGTAAGGGTGACGGTCGCCGTTTCCGTCTGCTGTTGAGTTTCGGTGAGTGAATAGCTGCCGCTAAACGTGCCGAAGTTCACCAAGGTGGTGTCCGACCCAACGAATCGGGCGTTGCCACCCAAGTCGATGGTGATGGTGTAGGTGCCGGGACCAAAGACTTGATTGGTGGTCAGAACGCCACAGGCGGTACTCGATCCGCACATGTCCACATAGAGGCCATTGCCCGGATAAAAGTCGAAAGAGCCGTTTCCGATCAGGTCCACGGCGCCGCCCGAACCGGCGTTGGCGACAGTGAAATTGGCGAATCCGTTGTAGTTGAGTTGGCCGACGCCGCCGTTTTCCGTATCGAAATTGTCATTGAGCAGGACACCTGCCTGGGCCGTGAAGGCCGCAACGGAAACCAGGGCTGCGGTCGCCAGAGTGGCTTTCCAGTTCATTGTCTTTTGCCCTTAAATTCTGAATGCCGCGCGCGGCGCGCCCAATCGATACCAAGCCACAATGTCGCCGCAAGTTAAACGCGGCGTAGCACCAGGTCAAATGTAAATCTCAGAGTTCGGTTCCCCGCCAAACCCGCTCACATGAGCCCCAAGGCCTTGAAACTGGCCACGCCATCGCGACCGACCACGAGGTGATCGTGGACCGAGATGCGCAGGGGCCGGGCCGCGTCGATCACTTGCCGGGTCATGTCGATGTCGGCGGCGGAGGGCGTCGGGTCGCCCGACGGGTGGTTGTGGACCAGGATCACCGCGCTCGCCGACAACTCCAACGATCGCCGGACCACCTCGCGCGGATAAACCGGCGCGTGATCCACCGTGCCGGTATTCATCACCTCGTCGGCGATGAGCTGGTTTTTCTTGTCGAGGAACAGCACGCGGAACTGTTCGCGCGCCTCGTGCGCCATGGCTGTGCGCACATAGGCGAGGAGGGCGCTCCACGATGAGATCACTGGGCGCTTTCTCACCTCGCCGCGCCCGATGCGCGCGGTCGCCTCGTGAATCAGTTTCAGATCGAGCGCCACGGCGGCGCCGACGCCATTGACGGCCTTCAATTCTTCCTGGGCCGCGCCGAAGACGGCGGCGAGGCTTCCAAAGCGGCCGATGAGCGTCTTGGCGATGGGTTTGATATCGCCGCGAGGAAGGCTGCGCGCCAGGACCAGCTCGAGCAGTTCATAGTCGGGCAGCGCCGGAAAGCTGATCGCCGCGCGCTCTCTCAGTCTCCGACGGTGGCCATTGTGGTGGGCCGGCGGCGCGGCGGGGCGGCTCGCCTCGGGTTCAATGCGGAAAGAAAAGCCGCCGCGCTCCTCCAGCATGATTGGGATCCCCGTTCTATGCGAACAAACTAGGAACAATCTCGCGCCGGCGCTAGCAATTTCTCGCGCCACAAGCCCTTGCCAATATCATAAGCATAGACTTATCATTCTCGCATGATTGAGTCCGACCCGATCTTCCGGGCGCTCGGCGATCCGACTAGGCGCGCGGTCTACGAGCGCTTGAGCGCCGGCGAAATGAACGTCGCCAATCTCAAGGCGGGGCTGGCGATCTCTCAGCCGGCCGTCTCGCAGCACTTGGCGGCGCTCAAGCTCGCCGGCCTTGTGCGCGAGCGGCGGGAGGGGCGCAGGACCTTCTACCGGATCGAACCCGCCGGATTGCACCCGCTGATCGATTGGCTGGGCCGCACCGGGGCCTTCTGGCCGGAGCGAATCGATCGGCTCAAGGACCTGTTGAAGAGGATGGACCAATGACCGACGCGGACGCCGGCGTAACCTTCGAATGCGATCTGGATGCCCCACCGGAAAAGGTCTGGCGCGCCTTGGCGGAGCCCGCGCTTCGCGCCGCATGGCTGGGTGAAACCGAAGAGCGAGCCTGCGAGGCGATCGAACTCGCACCAGAGGCTGGGCGCGTGACCTTGCGGTGGCGGCTCGATCAGCCGGCCAGTCTGGTGACCTTCGAGATCGACGAAACGGTGAGTGGCGGCACGCACCTGACCATCACCCACGAGCCGGCCGTCGCGAGCGTGGTCCCGTTCACGCCGCGTCCGGCTCGCACCCAAATGTCGGCTGGCGGCTGGAGGATGGCGGCGTGAGCCTGGTCCCCATGGTGGTGGAAGAGTCGAGCCGCGGCGAGCGCGCCTTCGATATCTTCTCGCGACTGCTCCGTGAACGGATCGTGTTCGTCAACGGCCAGATCGAGGATGGCATGGCCGCCGTGGTCTGCGCTCAGCTGTTGTTCCTCGAAGCTGAGAATCCCAAGAAGCCGATCGGCATGTACATCAATTCGCCTGGCGGCGTGGTGACGGCCGGCTTCGCCATCTACGACACCATGCAGTACATCAAGAGCCCCGTAGCCACGACCTGCATGGGTTTCGCTGCTTCCATGGGCTCGTTTCTCCTGATGGCTGGCGAGCCGGGTGAGCGGGTCTCCCTGCCCAATGCACGCATCATGGTCCACCAGGGATCGGGCGGCTTTCAGGGCAAGGTCTCCGACATCGAACGCCACGCCAAGGACGCACTGGAAACCCAACGGCGGATCAACGAACTCTACGCTCGTCATTGTGGCCGCTCGCTCGCCGAGGTCGAGGCGGCGCTCGACCGCGACACCTTCATGAGCGCCGAGGAAGCCAAAGCCTGGGGACTGATCGACCGCGTGCAGGGCGCCCGCGAATTGGCGGCGTAACTTGGTTCGCCTCAGTCCGGCTTGAACAGACCTTTGGGCGAGAGCGTGAAGATTTCGCAGCCATCCTCGGTCACGCCGATCGAATGTTCGCACTGGGCTGAGAGCGACTTGTCGCGGGTCACCGCCGTCCAGCCGTCCGCCAACAGTTTCACCGGATGACGTCCGAGGTTCACCATCGGCTCGATGGTGAAGAACATGCCCGCCTTCAACACCTCGCCGGAGCCCGGCCGGCCGAAGTGGAGCACGTTGGGCGCATCGTGGAACACGCGGCCAACGCCATGGCCGCAGAAGTCGCGAACCACGCTGCAGCGTTGGGCTTCGACATGGGCCTGGATGGCGTGGCCGACGTCGCCGAGGCGCGCGCCGGGCTTTGCCGCCGCGATCCCCGCGGCCAGGGCTTCATAGGTGACCTCGATCAGCCGCCGCGCGCGCGGCGCGACCTCTCCCAAGGCGTACATGCGCGAATGATCGCCATGCCAGCCATCGACGATCACGGTGACGTCAATATTGGCGATGTCGCCCTCGCGCAGCGGGCGCTCTCCGGGGATGCCGTGACAGACCACGTGGTTCGGCGAGATGCACAGGGTGTGGGAATAGCCGCGATAGAAGAGGCATGCGGGGAGGGCGCCATGGTCCAGGGTGAACTCACGCGCCAAGCGGTCAAGTTCCGCCGTGGTCACCCCAGGCCGCACGTGCGGGGTCAGCATATCCAGGCACTCGGCCGCCAGCCGGCCAGCCACGCGCATGCCGGCGAAACCTTCCGGTCCGTGGATCTTGATCCGCTCGCTGCGGATATCCGGGTGGATGAGGTCTTCGGCGAACACCATGGGGCGCTATTAAGTCTCTTCTGGCTCGTATGGTCGGGCGGATGGCTACAATGTCGCAATCCTAGCGCCGGAGTTCAACCGGCGCCGGGGCGCCGTTAAAAGAAACGCAGCTTGAACTGCCGGGCGTCGTCGGACCGGCGAAAGAAAATCCGGGTCAACGAGTCGGCGACATGAAAATCCCAGCCGTCGCCGCGCGGCCCAATCGTCTTGACGAGCCAGCGATAAGCCGGAGCATTCAGGCTGTTTGCCGTCGCGAACGGAGTGAGACCGATCTTCCGCGGTGCCAACACCATGGCCGGCTCGAACGAGAGGCCCCACTTCGCTCGCAGTTCGTCGCTGACCGTCGTCCAATCGCCGTCGAGGCTGGTGCGGTCGCCGGCGCGGTAGGTCGGATCGCGACCCGCGGGCGCCTTTGTGTGAAGCTCCGCGAGCAGAATATCGGCCGCCTTGCGGACCAGACGGAAGGCCTCGCTCGACCCGCCCCGGTCCGGGTGAGCCTTCTTCGCGGCGCTGCGAAAGGCGGCGCGGATATCGTCGGCGCTGGCGCCCCGCGTCAAGCCCAGGATCGCATAGTAGTCTTCGTCAATCCGCATCGCCCCGCCTAGTCGCGTCGCCACGGCAGGCGTCGCGCGATCTCGATCCTGTCCACGTCGATTTCGCACGCATAGACGAGAACCTCCACGCCGCATTCCGCCGCATGGGCGAGGCCGGCGGCATAGGTCGGATCGAGATCGGCGCAGGCGGTGAATACGTCGCAATCGGTGCGCTGGACGACGAAGAGCTGCACGGCCCGATCGCCCTCGGCCACGCGCTCGGAAAGTTCCCGCAGATGCCGCGATGAACGGGCGGCGACGCAGTCGGGGAATTCGGCGAGGGTTCCTGTCCGCCGGAGGTGGCAGTTTTTTACCTCCAGCCAGCACCTTGGCCGGTCCGGATGCTCGAGCACGAAGTCTACTCGGCTTGCCTCGCCCATACGCACCTCGCGGCGGTGTAGCGTGTAGCCGGTCAGCTCCGAAAGCCGGTCCGCCGCCAAGGCTTCGGCGACCAAGCGGTTCGGATGCAGAGTGTTGATCCCCACCAGACCGCCGTCGGCTTCGACCAGCTCCAGCGTCCAGGCGAGCTTGCGTTTGGGTCCATCGGCCGCCGACACCCATGCGCCAAGGCCCGGCGTGTTGAGCCCCAACATGGCCCCGGGGTTCGGGCAGTGGGCTGTCACCGCCCGTCCGTCGTCCAGCATCACATCGGCGAAGAACCGTTTGTAGCGGCTGACCAAGCGGCCATGCGCCATCGGTTGCGGCAGGAGCATGGCCGGCCTATGCCCTTGGTTCGCATGAGGGTCCAGAGGAGCCGGCCGTGACCAGCCCTGAACGCGTCACCGCCGCGGTGCTGATCATCGGCGACGAAATCCTCTCGGGTCGGACTCAGGACACCAATCTCAACGCCATAGCCCGGCACCTGGCGCTGTTCGGCGTCGATCTGGCCGAGGCGCGGGTGGTGGGCGATGTGAAGGCGGAGATCATCGCCGCGCTCAATGCGCTCCGTGCGCGCTACGACTATGTGATCACCACTGGCGGCATCGGCCCGACCCACGACGACATCACAGCCGAGTGCGTCGCCGAGGCCTTTGGTCTTGAACTCGTGGAGCATCCGGAAATCGTGACCATGCTCACCGCCCGCTGGGGCGACCAGTTGAACGCGGCCCGCCGGCGGATGGCGCGCGTACCTGTAGGTGGGACGCTCGTTCGCAATCCGGTCCAGGGGCCGCCGGGCTTCCAGATCGGCAATGTCTTCGTGCTCGCTGGCGTGCCTCTGATCATGCGGGGCATGATGGAGGATGTGGTCACCCGCCTGCGCACCGGCCAGGTGGTGATTTCGCGCACGGTGCGGGTGGAAGGCGCCGGTGAAGGGGCCATCGCCGCGCCGCTGGAGGCTCTGGCGAAGGTTCATCCAGACCTCGCCCTCGGCAGCTATCCGTTCTTCGGGGCTGATGGCTTTGGCTCCAACCTCGTCATCCGCGGTCGGGACGCGGCGGAGGTGACAGCGACCGTGGAGGCGCTCGTCGACGCGCTTCAGAACATAGGGGCCAAGACAGTGGTCAAGCTCGAGCCGTGACGGCGGGCGCTGGCCGCGCTAAGCGATCAGACGTGCGGGCGTGGCGGAATTGGTAGACGCAACGGACTTAAAAAGGGGTGTGTCTACCATTTTCGTGGTTATCACGAGGAGTTGAAAGAGGCGTAATTTCAGCGGGTTGTGAGATCCAGCGTTTGAACCTTCCGACTTCAAGATTGAAGCTGGGTGCAATATAGGTGCGGAGGGCGTCGGACAGACTCGGCGGCAAAAAGGCGGACGTGGCGAAATCGGTAGACGCAGCAGACTTCAATTGGAGTGCCCGTGGGGAAATCCGCGGAGTAGAACCGCCCAAATTCGGGGAAAGCTAAAGGCGCAGCCCAGGCCAATCCCGAGCCAAGCCAGATCGGCAAGTTCGCCGACTTGGAAGGTGTAGAGACTAGACGGGTGGCGCCTACGGCCCAAACGCTATGGCGAAGGGATAGTCCAGACCACGAACGCCCCTGGCGGCGGCGAAAGCCGAAGTGGTACGAAAATCTGCTTCTCTTCTTGAGAGTGCGGGTTCGAGTCCCGCCGTCCGCACCAACCCCGGACTCTCGTTATGGCTGGATGAAAAACGGGGGTCACGTCACGTCCCGCCGGTGGGGCAGGCGCCCGCGTTGGTCGCCCCGGTGATCCCCGCCTCCGAAAGCTTGCGGTTCAGGACATCGTAGCACCGCACCACCGAAAAGCCGCCCCGGTTGGTCCAGATGGTCAGGTCCCCGTCGGCATCGTACTGGCTGGTCTCGCTGGATGCGTCCGGGAAAGCGATCGTCGAGAGGCGGTTGAAGCCGTCGTAGGCCAGGCTCACGGTGTTGTTCCTGGCGTCGGCGACCGACTTCTTCT
>DATCEL010000224.1:0-3475 GCA_036510115.1 Caulobacteraceae bacterium | reverse complement strand
CACCGCCTCGCGCAGGACGGCCAGGGCGGCGGCGCGGTCTTTCGGCGGTCCGAACACGCCCGGCCCGGCGAGCTGCATGGCTCCGTAGCCCATGCGGTTGACGCGGCGGTCGCCGAGGGCGAAAGCGCCAGCGGCGCGGATGTCGGTCATGCTTGATCGCCCGCCGGCTCGAGTTTGTCCTGGGTCCGCAACTGAAAATCGCTGGCGTCGTGACGCTCGTGGAGCTGGCTGGAAGACTCGCCGAACGCTCGGTTGACCATTCGCCCGCGCTTCACCGCCGCGCGCGCGGCGATCTCATCGGTCCAGCGCTGCACGTTCTTGTAGTCCTGAACCTGGAGGAATTCTCCGGCCCCATACATCAAGCCCTTGGCCAGGCCGCCATACCAGGGCCAGACGGCCATGTCGGCGATGGTGTATTCATCGCCGCCGAGATATCGGGCTTCCGCCAGGCGGCGGTCGAGCACGTCCATCTGGCGCTTCACCTCCATGGCGAACCGATCGATGGCGTATTCGATCTTGGTCGGTGCATAGGCGTAGAAGTGGCCGAGGCCGCCGCCGAGATAGGGGGCGGCGCCCATCTGCCAGAACAGCCACGAGAGGCATTCGGCGCGCCTCGCCGCATCGATGGGCAGGAAGGCCCCGAACTTCTCGGCCAGATAGACGAGGATCGCGCCGGATTCGAACACCCGGATCGGCGCCGGTCCGCTGTGATCGACCAGGGCCGGGATCTTGGAGTTGGGATTGGCGGCGACGAAACCGCTGCCGAACTGATCGCCGTCGCTGATCTTGATCAGCCAGGCGTCATATTCCGCGCCGGCGTGGCCAAGCGCCAGCAACTCTTCCAGCATCACCGTCACCTTGACGCCGTTGGGCGTAGCCAGGGAATAGAGCTGCAGCGGATGGCGCCCGATCGGCAGGTCCTTGTCATGCGTCGGCCCGGCGATCGGGCGATTGATATTGGCGAAGCGGCCGCCGTTTTCCTTGTTCCAGCTCCACACCGCGGGCGGCGTATAGTCGGCGGTATCGGTCATTCCTTGGAGCTCCAGGCAAATGGCGGGCGCGCGGCGGTCTAAGCGCGAGCCAAGCATGTGGGTGAGCAGAGCGTCTTTGGCCAGTCGGACGGAGGGACAAAAAATGATTGACGGGATCGCGGTACGCCCGAGGCACGACGTCTCCGCGGTCGACATCGGCGAGCTCGAGGAACGGCTCTACCGGTTCAACGTCGAGGCCACCGGCTATGACGACGGCGAGGGTCTGGGTTTCGTCGCCGAGGATCGGGGTGAGTTGATTGGGGCGGTCGCGGGCTATTCTTGGGGTGGAATCTGCGAGCTGCGTCAGGTCTGGGTGCACGCCGATCGCCGGCGGCGCGGTCTGGGCGCCGCCCTGCTCGCGGCCGCCGTGGCGGAGGCCGCGCGGCGCGGTTGCGCCCACGTCACCCTGACAACCTATGACTTCCAGGCGCCGGACTTTTACCGCCGGTATGGTTTCGAGGAGATCGCTCAAATTCCAGACAAGCCGCTTGGACATACCGAGTTAGTCATGCGGCGGTCTTGCGCCTGAAAACCGCTTGCGCCCTGCGTTCCCTCGCGCTCTGTTGTGATTTAAACGCCCGTTAGAGGCCCGAACACCCGTTTTTGAGGAAACCGCCAAAGTGACATCGGCGCCCGCGGCCCCGCACCATCGTCTGGGTCTGCCCAATCTCCTCGCCTTCAGCCTGCCGGGCTTTTCCATCGGCGCTTTGGCCGTGGGCCTCTCCGTCTATCTCCCGCACTACTACGCCGCCCACTACGGATTGGCCCTGGCGGCGGTGGGCTTCGCCTTCGCCGTCATTCGCTTTGGCGACATGTTTCTAGACCCCCTGATCGGGGTGGCCATGGACCGGACGCGAACCGCCTTCGGCCGCTACAAGGTGTGGCTGGTCGCCGGCGCGCCGGTGCTGATGCTGGCGGTCTTCATGCTGTTCGCGCCGCCCGGCCGAGTCAGCTTCCTCTACGTGGCCGGCTGGTTGTTGATCTACTATGTCGGCTATTCGCTCGTGGTTCTGGCCCACAGTTCCTGGGCGTCGGTGATCGCCTCGAAATACCACGAGCGCTCGCGCACTTTCGGCGTCATCCAGTTGGTCAGCATCCTGGGCGCGACCCTGGTGCTGGTGATCCCCATACTGCTGGCCAAGCGAAGCGGGGCCAGCGGCGCCGGCGACGTGCCGGCCATGGGCTGGTTCATCGTCATCGCCATTCCCGTCGGCATCGCCGCCGCGGCCTTGCTGACCCGGGAGACGATCGTCCCCGACGCTCATGGCGAGCGGTTTGGCCTCAAGGACTACTGGGAGATGATCTCCAGGCCGGACATGCGCCGGATCATCATCGCTGACTTCTGCCTGGCGCTCGGCCCCGGCTGGATGTCGTCGCTGTATCTGTTCTATTTTCACGACTCGCGCGGCTTCACCCTGGCCAGCTCCAGCTCGCTGCTGCTGATCTATGTCGCCAGCGGCATGCTGGGCGCGATCGGCCTTTCCGCCCTGGCCCAACGGCTGGGCAAACACCTTACACTGCAGCTCGCCTGTGTCGGCTATTCTCTGGGACTTATCGGCATCGCCCTCCTGCCCAGAGGCCAATACGCGATCACCGCCCTGCTGATGTTCGTCCTCGGTTTCCTGGCGGCTGGCTTCGTCCTTCTCGACCGAGCCATGGTCGCCGACGTCGGCGACGCCGTACGCCTGGAAAAGGGCAAACAACGCACCGGCTTGCTCTACGCGATGATCTCCACCACCCAGAAGCTGGCCAGCAGCGCCAGCATCGGTCTCTCCTTCGCCCTGCTCGGGGCGATCGGCTATCAGGCCAAGGAGGGCGCGACCAATACCCCAGCGGCGATCGGCGGCATGGAGCTGGTCTATATATTGGTGCCGGTGGTGTTCGTGATGCTGGGCGGCGCCTGCTACATCGGCTACCGCCTCGACGCCCGCCGCCATGGCGATATTCGCGACGCCCTGGACGCCCGCGACGCGGAGGTCGCCCCGATCCTGGAGACTTTGTCCGGGGATGCGTCGGTGGCGGAGCGCGCCTGAGGCGCCCGTGGCGGGAGCCTAGCAGGCGCCGACGTGGTACCAGGCCAGGCCAAGCGCGCCGGGGTGGAGCGTCGGGCACATGATGCTCCCCGGCTGAGCCTGGTCATAGGCGGCGAAGCCCACGGTGATCGTGGCCGCGGCGGTGACCGGACCCCAGGGCGCCAGGGTCACATGATAGTGGCTCCCCCGCCCGAAGGTCTGATACTTCGATTGAACCGCGGCCTGAAACACTTGGCCGGGCGATGCGTCGAAAGCGCGGTTGATCAGCGCCGGCGCGCCCCAGCCGAGGCCGGCGGCGAAGAGACCCAGGAAGATCAGATAGACGATCGGCGATGGCATGGGCGCCCCTCGGGGCATCCACACGCCCGCCAGCATTCCGGCCCCCGCGGCGGCCACGGCGATGAACGAGAT
>DATCEL010000223.1:0-6291 GCA_036510115.1 Caulobacteraceae bacterium | reverse complement strand
AGCGTTTGGAGGCCATGTCGGGTGAAGCCATCAGCTCGGTGACGGCGCGCGACCAGTCGGTCGGCGGTGGGATGTCGGCCGGATCGAGACGGGCGGGGGGCGCCGGCTCTGTCCATGGGCGGTCGTAGAGTGGCGCGTCATCGGTCAGGGGTCCTAGCGGCAGGTCGCAGACAATCGCGCCGCCGTGACGCAAGACCAGATGGCCGGTGTCGGTAGTCTGGCCGATCGTGGCCGCGTCCAGGCCCCACTTCGCGAAAATCCGCTGGCCATCCGCCTCGCGTCCAGGCTTTAGGATCGCCAGCATGCGTTCCTGGCTTTCGGAGAGCATCATCTCATAAGCGCTCATCCCATCCTCGCGCTGGGGAACCAGATCAAGGTCCAGTTCGATGCCGACAGCGCCCTTGCCGGCCATCTCCACGGAGGATGACGTGAGGCCGGCCGCGCCCATGTCCTGAATGGCGGCGACCGCGCCGCTGGCCATGAGCTCGAGCGTAGCCTCGATCAGCAGCTTTTCGGCGAAGGGATCGCCGACCTGCACGGTCGGCCGCCGCTCGTCGGAATCATCGTCGAACTCCGCCGAAGCCATGGTCGCGCCGTGGATGCCGTCACGCCCGGTCTTGGAGCCGAAATAGACCACCGGCAGTCCCGCGGCCGGCGCGGCTGAATAGAAAATCTTGTCGGAGTCGGCGAGGCCCACGCACATGGCGTTGACCAGGATGTTGCCGTCATAGCCGCTGTGAAAGTTGGTTTCACCGGCCACCGTCGGCACGCCGACACAGTTGCCGTAGCCACCGATTCCGGCGACCACGCCGGCCACCAGTCGCCGCGTTCGCGGATGCGAAGAATCGCCGAATCTCAAAGCGTTCAGCAGGGCGATCGGCCGCGCGCCCATGGTGAACACATCGCGCATGATGCCGCCGACGCCCGTGGCCGCGCCCTGATAGGGCTCAATGAACGAGGGATGGTTGTGCGACTCCATCTTGAAGACCACGGCCTGGCCATCGCCGATGTCGACCACGCCGGCGTTTTCGCCGGGGCCCTGAATCACCCTTGGTCCGGTGGTCGGAAAACCGCGCAAGTGGAGGCGGGACGACTTGTAGGAGCAGTGCTCGCTCCACATCACCGAGAACACGCCGAGTTCGAGATGATTTGGCTCGCGGTTCAGGCGGCGGACGATGAGGTCGTATTCTTCCGGCCTCAGGCCGAATTCGACAGCGATCTCGGCCGTGGGTCGGGCAGGTGCGTTCATCGGCGTTTCTTAGCCGCCCGACGGCGATTGCGCCATTGCGACGATCGATGATGCGTTGCACAATATTTTAAGGTGCGATGCACTATGATCGCCGGTATCTAAACGCTGTAAAAATTTTGCTTGCAATCAGGTGAACGCTGGTATCTAATCAGTGTCAAGTTCTGGATCGGGACCACATCGGGGCTCCCAAGCGGTTGGCCGGGCAGGGCGAATCCTCAAGGTCGTGGAGGGGCTTTCTCCGCGGCTTCACTCGAAGAATATCTCATAGGAAAGGCGTCAACCATGAAACTCGCCATCGCCACAGCCTTGGCCGCGATCTCCCTCGCCGGCTCCGTCTTCGCCGAGACCTCGGTCACGGCCACCCTCGATTCGCCGCAAGCCAACCGCGTGAAGTTCATCGCTTCGGACGCGGTGTGGAATTGCTCGGGTGCGACCTGCGTCGCGGCTGTCGCGCCGGATACCTCCGAGGGCGTCTCCGGTTGCAAAGGTCTGGCCCGGAAGATCGGCCATATCGTCTCCTACACGGCCGACGCCAAGACGCTCGATAGCAAGGGTCTGGCGAGCTGCAACGCCGTCGCCGCCGGTCCGCATTCTATCGGCACGGCCTCGCGCTAAGTCTTTAGTCCCTAAATTCTCTCTCCCCCACTCGGGCGGCCCGCAAGGCCGCCCGTTTTTTTTGAGACTGGCGGCTAGCAAGGCCTTGAATCAGGCGACGCCGAGGATGCTCTGGAAGAGCAAGGCCCCGTCGGCTGAGCCGAGGTCGGCCTCGAACGCGCGGTCCGGATGCGGCATCACGCCCAGCACATTGCCGTCCTCGCTGACGATTCCGGCAATGTCGCGCGCCGAACCGTTGGGATTGTCGCAATAGCGGAAGGCGACCCGTCCCTCGCCCTCAAGCCGGTCCAGACTCGCCTCGTCGGCGAAATAGGCGCCCTCGCCATTTCCGACCGTCATCACCGCCACGCGTTGCTCACCGTAGGCGGCGGTGAAGCGCGTCTGGGCATTGACCACATCGAGCGCCACCGGCTTGCAGATGTATTTCAAACCCGCGTTGCGCATCAGTGCGCCCGGCAGCATGCCGGCTTCGCAGAGAACCTGAAATCCGTTGCAGATGCCGGTCACGGCGACGCCTCGGGCGGCGGCGGCCCGCACCGCGCCCATCACCGGCGACAGGGCTGCCATGGCCCCGGCGCGCAGGTAGTCGCCATAGGCGAAGCCACCCGGCAGGACGACGAGGTCCAGGCCCGGCGGCAGCTCGGTCTCGCCGTGCCAGACCAAATCAACCGCGGCGCCGGTGGACCGCTCAATGGCCGTCTTACAGTCGCGATCGCAGTTGGAGCCGGGGAAGACCACCACGGCGGCCTTCATGGAGCGACCTCGATGCGATAGCTCTCGATCACTGGATTGGCGAGCAGGCGTTGGCACATGCCTTCGACCTCCTTTCGCGCCGCCTCAGGGTTCGCGGCGCCGACGTCGAAGGTGATCACCCGGCCCACTCGCACATCGCTGGCGCCTGGCCACCCAAGGCCATGGAGGGCGTTCTCGACAGCCTTGCCCTGGACGTCGAGGACCCCGGGCTTGAGGAAGACTTCGACCTTGGCCTTCATGTTCAGTGGATGCCGCCCTGAATGACCGTGGGCATTTCCTTCATGATTCCCAGGCGGCGCGCGACCTCGGTGTAGCTCTCGATGACATTGCCCAGATCGCGGCGGAAACGATCCTTATCGAGCTTCTCATTGGTGGCCGCGTCCCACAGGCGACAACTGTCGGGGCTGATCTCGTCGGCTAGCAGCACACGCGCGAAGTCATTCTCCCATACGCGGCCATACTCGACCTTGAAGTCGACGAGGGTGATGCCGACCGCGCCGAACATCCCGCAAAGGAAGTCGTTCACACGCAACGTCATGGCCATCATGTCGTCGATCTCTTGGGTCTGGGCGTAGTTGAAGGCGGTGATGTGCTCTTCGGCGACCATCGGGTCGTGGAGCTTGTCGTCCTTCAGATAGAATTCGATGATCGAGCGAGGCAGGGCCTGCCCCTCCGGAATGCCAAAGCGTTTCGATAGCGAACCGGCGGCGATGTTTCGGCAGACAACCTCAAGCGGAATGATCTCGACTTCCTTGATGAGTTGTTCGCGCAGGCTCATCCGCTTGATGAAATGATTTTGCACGCCGATCGCGTTCAGCCGGGTCATGATATATTCGCTTATCCGGTTGTTGATGACGCCCTTGCCTTCGAGAATGGCCTTCTTGGTGCCGTCGAAGGCCGTGGCGTCGTCCTTGAAATATTGGATGAGCGTGCCCGGTTCGGGTCCCTCGTAAAGAATCTTCGCCTTGCCTTCGTAGATTTTCTTGCGGCGCGTCATGGTTTCGGCCTTCTTGCAGCTAGGCGAGACCCCGGACACGAAACGCGCCCTGCTGTTCATCTGCGCCTTTAAATCTATCCGATCGGGGGCTCTGGCGCAAACGTGACCTCGGCGAAATTGAGGCGGAGAGGAGGGTCATGAGCGTCAACGAGAACAACAGCGCCGGCCCCGCGAACCCTTCGCCCACACGGAGCTATCCACGGCTGGGATCGGGTCGCGCGAACTATGTGGGATTGCCACGCGGCGCCTGGCGCGACGCCTACCACGTGCTGCTGACGATGCCCCTGTGGGCATTCTTCGGCGTGATGGCGGTCGCCTATCTGGCGATCAACACCATCTTCGCGTTGCTCTTCCTCGCCGATCCAGGCGGCGTTGCCAACGCCCGGCCCGGAAATTTCGCCGACCATTTCTTCTTCTCCGTCCAGACCCTGGGCTCGCAGGGATTTGGCGTCCTGTCGCCCAAGAGCCTCTATGCGAACGTCGTCATGACGCTCGAGAGCTTTGTGGGTCTGTTCAATCTCGCCATCGCCACCGGTCTTCTGTTTGCGCGCATCTCCCGGCCCACGGCCCGGATCATGTTTTCCAGCATCGCCGTCGTGGCGCCATTCGAAGGATCGCCGGCGTTGATGTTCCGCGCCGCCAACCGTCGCCGCAATCTCGTCGTCGAGGCCGAGGTGAGCGTCAGTCTGGTGCGCGACGTTATCACGACCGAAGGGGTGGCCATGCGCCGCTTTCAGGATCTCCCGGTCGCGCGCTCGCGCTCGCCGCTGTTTTATCTCACCTGGCAGGTGATCCACACCATCGACGAGGCGAGCCCGCTGTATGGTCAGACGGCTCAGAGCCTGCTGGACATGCGCGCCGAGATTCTGGTGGTGATGAAGGGCATCGACGAGACCTTCGTCTCCACCATCCATGCCCGCGCCTCCTACACGCCCGACCAGATCCGCTGGGGTCGGCCTTTGGCGGACATCATCAGCGAAGATGGCCAGGGCCGCCGGACGATCGATTTTCGCCGTTTTCACGATGCGTCGTAACGGCGCACCCCTCAGCGATTGCCGCTCCGCCGCGTGAGGGATATTGAGCGAGCCCAGCAGGCGGTTCAAAATGGAATTCATGAGTAGTCTCGACGATCGCGAAATGGGCTTCGAGAAAAAGTTCGCCAACGATCAGGAGCTTGAGTTTCGCGCCACATCGCGGCGCAACCGGATGCTAGGCGAGTGGGCTGGCCGCCTGATGGGGTTGGAAAGCGTGGACGACTACGCCCAGGCCGTTCTCAAGTCGCACTTCGAGCAGCCTGGCGACGAGGATGTACTGCGCAAAGTGAGTGAGGATCTGGCCGCATCGGGCTTGGCAGCGAGCGTGGGCGAAGTAAAAGCCAAAATGGATGAGTTCATGGCCGTCGCCCGCGGCGAAGTCCGCGGCGGGGTCTAGCTCTCCTCTCCAAACACCCGGGCGAAGATCGCGTCCACCTGAGCGAAATGCCAGGCCGAGTCGAACAGTCCGGTCAGCTCCGCGTCGCTGAGCCTGCCGTGGACCTCCGGATCGGCCTTCAACAGTTCGATAAACGTTCCCTCGCCCCGCCAAACCTTCATCGCGTTCCGCTGCACCGCGCCATAGGCCGCTTCGCGCGCCAGACCCTTCTGCGTCAACGCCAGCAGCACGCGCTGCGAGTGGACGAGTCCGCCGAGGCGTTCCAGGTTTTTGGCCATGTTTTCCGGGTAGATCACCAGGCGGTCGACGAGATTGGCCAGGCGGCGCAGAGCAAAGTCCAGGTGCACCGTGGTGTCGGGGGCGATGGCGCGCTCAACCGAGGAATGGCTGATATCCCGCTCGTGCCACAGAGCGACGTTCTCCAGGGCCGGAATCACCGCCGAGCGGACGAGGCGCGCCAGGCCGGTGAGGTTCTCCGTCAGGATTGGATTGCGCTTGTGCGGCATGGACGATGAGCCCTTTTGGCCCGCATCGAACGGCTCCTCCGCTTCGAGAACTTCCGTACGCTGAAGATGACGAATTTCGATCGCCAGCCGCTCGATCGAGGAGGCGACGACAGCCAGGTGGGCGAAATAGGCGGCGTGACGGTCGCGCGGGATCACCTGGGTTGAGATCGGCTCGACTACAAGGCCGAGCTTTTCAGCCACATGCGCCTCGACGCGCGGATCGACGCTGGCGAAGGTGCCCACCGGACCTGAAATGGCGCAGGTGGCGATCTCGAACCTGGCCAGGGCCAGCCGCTCGCGAGCGCGAACGAACTCGGCGTAGTGTCCCGCGAGCTTCAGCCCGAACGTGGTCGGCTCGGCATGGATGCCGTGGCTGCGGCCGACGGTCGGCGTCATCCGGTGTTCGAAGGCGCGGCGCTTGAGGGCTGCCAGCACCAGATCGACATCCTCGATCAACAGGTCCGTCGCCCGGGTGAGCTGGACCGCCAATGTCGTGTCGTTGACGTCGGACGAGGTCATCCCTTGGTGCAGGAAGCGCGCCTCGGGTCCGACGATCTCCGTCACGTGGGTCAAGAAGGCGATGACGTCGTGCTTGGTCTCGCGTTCGATCTCGTCGATACGGTCGGGGTCGAACACCGCCTCACCGCCGCGCTCCCAGATGGCTACCGCGGCCGCCTTGGGGATCACGCCCAACTCGGCCATGGCGTCGGCGGCGTAAGCCTCGATTTCGAACATGATCC
>DATCEL010000222.1:0-5744 GCA_036510115.1 Caulobacteraceae bacterium | reverse complement strand
TAGCCGGTTCGCGGCCAATGGCGAGAGACTCACCACGCCAGGGAGCGGATGGCGAAAGCCGGCCCATACTCGACCAGAACGCTCTCGAGAGCCGCGGCGTCGATGTCGCCGGTGACGTCCAAGACCTCCGCCGCGTGCACGCCGTCGGCGACGAAGAGCGCGTCCAGGCCCTGCGCCCGCGCGCCGGCGAGGTCGGTCAGCAGGCCGTCGCCGACAGTGAGGACACGAGTGCGATCACGGGCGCCGGCCCGCTCGATGGCCAGATCGTAGATCGGCGCGAACGGCTTGCCCGCCTGGATGACCTTTCCACCCATCCGTTCGTAGAGTTGCGCCAGCGCCCCGGCGCAGTAGATCAAACTGTCGCCGCGCTGCACCACCAAGTCAGGATTGGCGCAGATCATCTCGAGCCTGCGCTCGGCGGCGATGGCCAGCACAGCGCGATAGTCTTCCGGCGTTTCGGTGTCCTCGTCGAACGGTCCGCTGCAGGCGATGAACGCCGCCGCTTCGGGTCCCGCGAAGGTGAGGCCGAGATCCTCGAACAGAGGATCGTCCTTGGCCGGACCGATGCGCCACGCCGGCCCAGGCGCGCGCGCGGAAAGCAGGTCGCGGCTGACATCGCCCGAGGTGGCGATGGCGGTCCAGGCCGCGCGCGGCACGCCGAGACTGGCGAGCTGCTCAGCGACCGCGCCTTGCGGTCGCGGCGCGTTGGAAATCAGGATTACCGGGCCAATCTCGGCGCGCCAGCGGATGAGAGCATCGCAAGCCTTAGGAAAGGCCTCGCGGCCGTTGTGGATCACGCCCCAGACATCGCAAAGCAGGATGTCGTATCGCGCCGCCAGCGCGCCGAGCCCGGATACCACTTCCGTCATCTTGGGGTTAGCGCGTGGGCGCCGGATGTTCGCCGCGATAGTCGTAGAAGCCGCGCTGGGTTTTGCGGCCCAGCCATCCCGCCTCGACATATTTCACCAGCAGCGGACAGGGCCGGTACTTCGAATCCGCCAGACCCTCATAGAGCACGTTCATGATCGAAAGCACGGTGTCGAGGCCGATAAAATCGCCCAGCTCCAGCGGTCCCATCGGGTGGTTGGCGCCCAATCTCATGGCCGTGTCGATGGCATCCACGGTGCCGACCCCTTCATAGAGTGTATAAATCGCTTCGTTGATCATCGGCACCAGCACCCGGTTGACGATGAAGGCGGGGAAATCCTCGGCATTGGCGGTGGTCTTGCCCAGGGACTTGGCGAACGCCACGGCGGTCTCATAGGTCCCGGCGTCCGTGGCGATGCCGCGGATGATCTCCACCAGCTTCATCACCGGCACGGGATTCATGAAATGCAGGCCGATGAAGCGCTCGGGCCGGTCGCTGGCCGAGGCCAGGCGGGTGATCGAAATCGACGAGGTGTTCGAAGCCAGCAAGGTGTCTTGCGCGAGGTGAGGGGTCAGGGCCGCGAAGATCTGCTTCTTGATGACCTCGTTTTCCGTGGCCGCCTCGATGGCCAGATCGGCCTGGCCGATGGCTTCGAGCTTGGTCGCCGGCTTGATGCGCTTCAAGGCCGCCCGCATGGCGGCTTCTTCGACCAGGCCCTTGGCGACCTGGCGCGCCAGATTGTGGTCGATGAGCGTCAGGCATTCGTCGATCCGCTCGGACGATAGGTCGTGCAACAGAACCTCGTAGCCGGCGAGGGCGCAGACATGGGCGATGCCGCCGCCCATCTGGCCCGCGCCGATGACACCGACCGTGCTGATTTTCGTCATCTATTTCGCCTTGGGCGCGGCCAGGACGACCGCGCCGCTTCTCCGCTCATCTGCGTGTGACGGTTCTCTAACACGAACGGGGCGGCGGTCGCCAAGCATTTGCTGCAATGCAGCGGAGCGCTTACCGGCCGGCGGCCGTCAGGGCTTCCATCAAGGCGGGAACCGCCATCTTGTAGTCGGAAACCAGACCGTAGTCAGCGACCTGGAAGATCGGCGCGTCGGCATCCTTGTTGATGGCCACGATCACCTTGGAGTCCTTCATCCCCGCCAGATGCTGAATGGCCCCGGAAATGCCGATGGCGATATAGAGCTGCGGGGCCACCACCTTGCCCGTCTGGCCGACCTGATAGTCATTGGGCGCGTAGCCGGCGTCGACAGCGGCGCGCGAAGCGCCCACCGCCGCCCCCAGCTTGTCCGCCAGCGGCTCGATGACGCGGTGAAATTCTTCGGCCGAGCCCATGGCGCGTCCGCCGGAGACGACGATCTTGGCGCCCGCCAATTCCGGACGGTCGGATTTGACGATTTCCTCGGAGACGAAACGGGTGTGCGGCGCGCCCGGACCCGGATCGACCGCTTCGATCGGCGCCGAGCCGCCTTCGTCGGCGGCCTTGAACGCGGTGGCGCGGACGGTGATCACCTTCTTGGCGTCGCTTGAGCGCACGGTTTCGAGGGCGTTGCCGGCGTAGATCGGCCGCACGAAGGTGTTGGCGTCGATCACCTGCAGGATTTCCGAGATCGGCGCCACATCGAGCATCGCGGCGACGCGCGGGGCGAAATTCTTGCCCACGGTCGTGGCCGGCGTCAGCACCGCCTCGTAGGCGCCCATCAGCGGTGCGACGCAAGCCGAAAGGGCTTCGCCGATATGCTGGCCGAGGGCGTCGCTTTCGGCAGTAAGCACCTTGCGCACCCCGGCGATTTTGGCCGCCCGGGCGGCGACGCCGGCTATGCCCTTGCCGGCCACCAAAACGTCGACGTCGGACGACAACGCCAAGGCCGCCGTCACGGTCTTGTTGGTGGTGTCCTTGAGTTCGGCATTGTCATGGTCGGCGACGACGAGGACGGCCATTTCAGATCACTCCCGCTTCGGTCTTCAGCTTGGCGACGAGTTCGGCCGCGTTCTCAAGCTTGACGCCGGCGACGCGTTTGGCCGGCTCGGAGACCTTGACCACCTCGAGGTGGCCCTTGGCCAAGCCGCCGAAATCGTCCGGGGTCTTGATATCGATGGTCTTGCGCTTGGCCTTCATGATGTTGGGCAAAGAGGCGTAGCGCGGCTCGTTGAGGCGCAGATCGGCGGTGACCACGGCGGGCAGATCGAGTTCCAGCGTCTGCAGCCCGCCATCGACCTCGCGGGTCACGCGGACGGTCTCTCCCGATACTTCGACCTTGGAGGCGAAGGTGGCCTGAGGCCAGCCGAGCAGGGCCGAGAGCATCTGGCCCACGGCGTTGTTGTCGCCGTCGATGGCCTGCTTACCCATCAGGATGAGCTTCGGGTCCTCGGCCTTGGCTACCGCGGCCAGCAGCTTAGCGACTTCCAGCGGCTCCGGGTCGGCGTCTGTCTGGATAAGGATGCCGCGTTCCGCGCCCATGGCCAGGGCCGTGCGGATGGTCTCCTGAGCCTGGATCGGGCCAATCGAGACGGCCACGACCTCCGTGGCTACGCCCTTCTCCTGCAGGCGCACAGCCTCTTCCACGGCGATTTCGCAGAACGGATTCATCGACATCTTGACGTTGGCGAGGTCCACGCCCGTCTGATCGGACTTCACCCGCGCCTTCACATTGTAGTCGATCACCCGCTTGACCGGGACCAGAACCTTCATCGGTCTCTCCGCCTAAGGTCGCCCGCGCCCGCGCGGGGGAACCGTGGGCAATAACGTCTTGGGCGTCGTTTGCAAGCTAGTGTCCCGATTCCGAAGTTCGCAGGCGCTTGTGGCGGGCTCGGACGAACTTCGGAAACGATGAGGACACTAGCAAGTCTATGTTTCTAGTGTGCTTTCCAGATTTGAAGTGCGCTCCGACGCCGACCCCATGAGCAAGCGAACTTCAAATCCAGCACACGAGCGGCGCCGCAAGCGCGAGATGTGGCTCTGGCCCTGGCGCGGCCGGGCTTCTAAGAAGGCGCCGCAATGGAACGCTGGTACACCACCGCCAAACTCGTCGTCCTGACGCTCTTTCTCGCGGTCACCGCAGGCGAGGTCGGCTATCAGGTTCTCTATGTCTGGCCGGCGCAGAAGTGCGATCGCGCGGGCTTGTGGTGGGACCCCAAGGATCGCGAGTGCCTGACGCCGGTGCCGATCCGCAAATTCACCAGCGGCGCTTTCGCCACCTACAAAATCACGCCCGCGTCGCCGCTGGCGCCCACAGCACGTCCGCCCGTCCCCGCTCATTAGAAAATCTGGCGGCCACGAACAGCAGATCGGACAGGCGGTTCAGATAGCGGATGGCCTCGCCATGGTCGCTGACGCCCTCTGACGCGACAAACGCGACGGCCGCGCGCTCAGCCCGGCGACACACTGTCCGCGCATGATGCAGATGCGCCGAGGTGGGCGAACCACCGGGCAAAACGAAGGATGTCAGCGGGGAAAGGCTTTCGTTCAGAGCGTCGATCTCACGCTCCAGACGATCGACCTGGCCGGCGACGATGCGCAGCGCCTCGGGCGCGCCTTCCCCTCGCGCGGGCGTCGCCAGATCCGCGCCGAGATCGAACAGGTCGTTCTGGATCCGGGCCAGGATCGGGTCGAGCTGCTCGTCGCTTGCGGTCGCCAGGCGCGCAAGCCCGAGCACCGAATTGAGTTCATCGACGCCGCCGTAGGCCTCGACGCGGTCGCTGGCCTTGCTGACCTTCGCCCCGCTGGCCAGGCGTGTCGATCCGCCATCGCCCGCGCGGGTATAGATGCGGTTGAGGGTGACCAAGCGGACTCCTTCTAGGCGTGGGCGCGGCCCCACAGCATCGCCACCACCAGGATCAGTATGGCGCAAAACTGCAGGAGCACGCGCAGCCGCATCAGCTTGTTGGACCACGTCCTGGCGAAATCGCCGCCGCGGAACAGGCTGTAGATGCCCGCGGAGAGCGTCAGCAGAACCGCCAGCAGCGCGAGCGCGATGAGGATGGTGAACAGGGCGGACATCTCGGCCGAAACCTAGCGCGTCCAGCCCCATCTTTCCATTGCGTCCCGCGCGGCTTTCAGGCTCTGCTTGGCTCTCGGCGGGCGCCCAGAGGAGAACATCGCATGATCGTCGTTCACCATCTCAACAACTCACGCTCGCAACGCATCCTGTGGCTGCTGGAGGAGTTGGGGACGCCCTATGAGATCAAGTTCTATCAGCGCGACGCGACCACCAATCTGGCGCCGCCGGAGCTGAAGGCCGTCCATCCACTCGGCAAGTCGCCGGTGATCGTCGATGGCGCCCTGACCATCGCCGAGTCCGGCGCTGCGGTCGACTATTTGATCCGCACCTATGGCGGCGGACGCTTCCAGCCGGACGCGAGCGGGCCGGAGCATGAGCATTATCTGGAATGGCTGCACTATGCCGAAGGCTCGGCCATGCTGCCGCTGATGCTCAATCTCTACACCATGCGCCTGGGTGAAGGCGGCGCGCCGCTCAAGGACCGCATCGACGGCGAGATCGCCAATCACCTGGGCTATCTGGAGGGTGCGCTGAACGGCCGTTCCTATCTGATGGGTGACGATCTCACCGGCGCTGACATCCAGATGAGCTTCGTCGGCGAAGTCGGGCGCGCCTTTGGCCGCCTGGCGGACAAGCCCAACATGACCGCCTGGGTCGAACGGATGCACGAGCGGCTGGCGTTCAAGCGCGCCCTGGATAAGGGCGGGGCGTACAATCTGGCCTGAACCGCCGTGCTGGCCCATCGACTGGCGATCGAGGAGGACCTGCCGGCCCTTCGGGCGTTGATGACCCGGTCGATCGGCGCGTTGCAGAGAGACTTTCTCAACCAGGCCGAGATCGCCGCCAGCCGCGCGGTGATGGGC
>DATCEL010000221.1:0-2576 GCA_036510115.1 Caulobacteraceae bacterium | reverse complement strand
GGGCGGTGCTGGTGAAGGATGAGAAGCACCTGGACCGCTTCGACGTGGTCTTCGGCCATGTCTTCAAGGGGCTGGAGCTGTTGTCTCCCGAAAGAGCCCAGGACATTCCCACCGAGTGGCTGAAACGGCTGACCGAGAGCTTCCTCAGCGAAGACGAAAAGAAGCAGATCGAAGCCATGGGCGGTTTCGACAAGTTCATGGAAATGCTGCAGGAGCGCATGCGCCAGGGCGCCGGCGAAGGCGACGAGGAGGGCGACGAAAACTCGCGCGGAAACGGGCGCAACTTCCCCGTCGGCGCTGGCGGCTATCACCCGGAAGGCATTCGCATCGGCCAGGACAAGGGCCGTCATGGACGGGCGATCAAGGTCTGGGACAAGCGCGAGTACAAGAACCTCGACGATCAGGTCGAACTGGGCACGCGCAACATCAAGATCGCGCTCCGCCGTCTGCGCAAGTTCGCCCGCCAGGGCGCGCCGGACGAACTCGATATGAAAGGCACGATCAAGGAGACGGCCAACAAGGGCTATCTCGACCTGATCATGCAGCCGGAACGTCGCAACACCATCAAGGTGCTGCTGTTTTTCGATATCGGCGGCTCGATGGATAGCCACATTCGCGTCTGCGAGGAACTGTTCAGCGCCGCGCGCAGCGAATTCAAAACCATGGAATTCTTCTACTTCCACAACTGTCTTTACGAGAGCGTGTGGAAGGACAACCGCCGGCGGCACACCGAGAAGCTCGACACCTGGGATCTGCTCAACAAGTACGGCCGCGACTACAAGATCGTCTTCATCGGCGACGCGACCATGAGCCCCTATGAGATCACCTATCCCGGCGGCTCGGTGGAACATTGGAACGAGGAGCCGGGCGCGGTGTGGATCGATCGCGCGGCCAAGACCTGGGACAGCGTGGTGTGGATCAATCCCACGCCGGCCCGGCACTGGGACCACACCCCGTCGATCAGCGTCATGCGCGAACTGCTGCACGAGCGCATGTTCCCGCTGACCATCGAGGGCCTCGACCGCGCCATGCGCGAGTTGGTTCGATAGCCAGGGCTTGGGCTTGCAACCCTCCGCGCTCGGACTATCAGTCAAGTCGAACGAGGGTTTGAAACACCCGATGACCGATTCGCTCAGTCCGCCAGAGGACGCCGGCGTCGATCCGGAGCGCGAGGCCGCGACCAAGGGAGCTGTGTTCGTGGCCGCCGAGCGCCTGTTCGCGCTCGAGGGCTTCCAGAACGTCTCGGTGCGCGACATCACCGCCGCGGCCGGGGTCAATCTGGCCAGCGTCAACTATCATTTCGGCTCCAAGGATGCCTTGCTGTTCGAGATTTTCCGCCGGCGAACCGCGGAGTTGAACCGGGAGCGGGCGCGAATGCTGCACATGGCGTCCGATCGCCACGACGGCAGGCCGCCGGTGCGCGAGATCTTGGCGGCCTTGTTCGAACCGCCGCTACGCTGGTCCAACCCGGCTCATGACCGGCGGATTTCCGTGCAATTCATTATCCGCGCGCGGAGCGAGGGCACCGAAGCGATGAGGGAGGTGTTGCGCACCGACGTCTCGCACCTGCGCCGGTTCGCCGACGCGCTCATCGCCGCCTTGCCGAGCCTGGCGGCGGAGGAGATCTATTGGCGCCTGCATTTCGCGCTCGGCATGATCCACAACAACCGCTTTGCCGAGTTCGATCGCCTTCACGTTCTTTCCGATGGCGTCACCCGAGAGAGTGACGTGGGCGCGCTCCTCAAGCGAATGATCGACTTCGCCGAGGCCGGGTTTCTCGCCTAGGTAGCCCGCGCCTCGGCGATGCGGGCTTCGGCGATGGCGACAGCGACTTCGTGCGGCGTGCGGCGCTCGCGTTCCGCGCGGGCCAGCACCTCATCGAGCGTTTCCATCAGCCGATCGAGCTTGGCTTGAACCCAGGCGGGATTGAAGGCCTCGCTCTTTTGCAGCGCCCGGATTTCGGCCGCGACATTGATGATCCCGCCGCCGTTGATGACGAAGTCGGGCGCGTAGAGCACGCCGCGCTCCCGCAGCAGCCGGCCGCAGTCGGCGTCGGCGAGTTGGTTGTTGGCCCCGCCGGCGACAACCTTCGCCTTCAGTCGGCCAATGGTGTCGCGCGAAATCGCCCCGCCCATGGCGCAGGGCGCGAACACCTCGGCATCGACGTCAAAAATCTCGGTGGGCGCGACCACCACGGCGCCGGTTCGGGCGGCGACGGCGGCGAGCGCCGCCTGATCGACGTCGGTGACGACGAGCTTCGCCCCCGCCGCGGCCAACTTGTCGGCCAGATAGGCGCCGACGTGGCCGACGCCCTGGATGGCGACGGTGATACCGGCGAGATCGCGCCCGAGCGCGCGCTTCACGCACAGCGCGATGCCGCGCTTCACGCCTTCGGCGGTGACGGGCGAGGGATCGCCCGAGGCCGCCGCATGGCCTTCCAGACCGGCGACGAACCGCGTCGCCTTGCGCGCATGGGCGAGATCGTCCGGCGAAACGCCCACGTCCTCGGCCGACCAGTAGCGCCCGCCGAGTTTTTCGACAGACCGTCCGAAGGCCTCGAACAGGGGCCCGGATTT
>DATCEL010000220.1:0-2259 GCA_036510115.1 Caulobacteraceae bacterium | reverse complement strand
GCTTCTGTTCGATGATCTTTTCGGCGATGGAAATCATCGCCGCGTCCGGCTTGGCGTCGCTGATACCCTCGAAGAGTTCATCGGCGCCGCGCACCTCGTCCTTGGCGCGTAACGACGTCGCCAATATGCCCGCATCGCGCGGCTCCAGCGCCAAAAGCCGCTCGCGGGTCGAAAGCACGACGCGGCCGAGCGCGATCTGCCCCGAGCGCCGCATGGCTTCGCGGATGACACCGAAAGCCTCCTGCGCCAACTTGCCGTCGGGGACCAGGAAATACGGATTGTCCCAATAGATGCGATCGATCTCGCCCACCGCGACGAAATGTTCGATGTCGATGGTCTTGGTGCTTTCGAGCTTCACTGACCTGATCTCATCCTCGCGCAGCAGGATGTAGCGATCCTTCTCCACCTCATAGCCCTTGACCAGATCGGAGCGGTCGATCGGACCGGTGTCGGGATCGGTGGCCACCATCCGGATGCGGTTGTTGGTCTTGGGATTGATCAGATTGAAGTGAACATCGCCGCCGGCGTTGGTGGCGGTGTAGAGCGCCACCGGGCACGTCACCAGCGACAGTCTCAAATGGCCCCGCCAGGTCGGGCGTCCGGGCGATACGCGTCTCATGGGGCTCCTAACGCGCGAGGCGCCGAATCCTTTCCTTGCCGGATCGACCGGGGCCGATAGCCGTTGAACGTAGGATCGAGACCCTCGCGCCGGAGGACACATGGCCAAGCTGGCCCGCTATCGGGAAATGAGAGACTTCGCCCGCACGGCGGAGCCGAGAGGCAAGGCGGTCGCGCCCTCGAAACAGCGCCGATTCGTCATCCAGAAACACGACGCCACGCGCCTGCATTTCGACCTCCGCCTCGAGGACGACGGCGTCTTTAAGTCGTGGGCGGTGACGCGCGGACCCTCGCTCGACCCTCACGACCGACGGCTGGCGGTCGAGGTCGAAGACCATCCGCTCGACTATGGCGATTTCGAAGGTGTGATCCCCGAGGGTGAGTACGGTGGCGGCACGGTCCAGCTTTGGGATCGCGGCTATTGGGCGCCGGAGAAGGGCTTCGAGAATGTCGGGGCGGCGCTGGCCAAGGGCGAGCTGAAATTCGTCATGGAAGGCGAGCGCATGCACGGCGGCTGGGTCATCGTGCGCATGCACGACGACGAGCGGGCGAAGCGACACAACTGGCTGCTGATCAAGCACCGCGACGCCGCGGCGGTCGATGGCAAAGGCGGCGCCCTGGCAGCCGAAGACCGTTCCATCACCTCCGGACGGAAGATGGCGGAAATCGCCGCCGGCAAGGGGCGGAGACCGAGATCGTTCATGACTGCGACCGCGACGGCCGCCAACGCCGTCTGGCGTAGCCGCGCTCGGTCGTCCAAGCCGGCGGCTCACGCGGTCGTCTCGCCCGACTTCATCGAGCCGCAGCTGTGTCGTTCGGTCGCGAAACCGCCCACCGGGGGCGGCTGGGGCCATGAGATCAAGTTCGACGGCTATCGCATGCAGCTGCGCGTGACGGCCGGAAAGGCGCGCCTGCGCACCCGCAAAGGCCTCGATTGGTCGGCGAAGTTCCCGGCGCTGGCGCGGACCGCCGCTCGCCTCGGCGAAGGCGTCATCGACGGCGAGGTGGTGGCGCTCGACCACACGGGGGCGCCCGACTTCGCCGCCTTGCAGGGCGCGATCGCCGAGGGGAAGACCGACGATCTGATCTTCTTCGCCTTCGATCTGCTCATCGACGGCGGCGAGGACCTGCGGCCGGCGCCGCTGACCGAGCGGAAGGCGCGGCTGAAGACCTACCTCGCCAGGGCGGGGGGCGACATTCGCTACGTCGAGCACTTCGTCGCCGCCGGCGAGGCGGTCCTGAATTCGGCCTGCCGCATGAACCTCGAGGGCGTGATCTCCAAGCGTCTCGACGCCCCCTATCGATCGGGACGGCAGGACAGTTGGGTCAAATCCAAGTGCCGTCAGGGCCATGAAGTGGTGATCGGCGGCTGGACGACCACCAATGGCGCCTTCCGATCCCTAGTCGCCGGGGTCAATCGCGACGGGCGTCTGGTTCACGTCGGCCGCGTCGGGACGGGGTATGGGCGCGCCAAGCTAGATCGCCTGATGCCCAGGCTGCGGGCGCTTGAAACCGACAAAAATCCCTTCACCGGCCAGGGGGCGCCTCGCGGAGGCCCGACCGTGCATTGGGTCCGGCCGGAGTTGGTGGCCGAAATCGAATACGCCGGATTCACCGCCGACGGGTCGATCCGCCAGGCAG
>DATCEL010000219.1:0-4445 GCA_036510115.1 Caulobacteraceae bacterium | reverse complement strand
GCCTTTGCCTGACGCGGGTCCGTCCGTCCTTCACGCGACCCGAGGCGCGTTTCGTCTGAAGGCGAAGAACGCCGCCAGGGCGATGAGCAAGACGACGAGGCTGGCGCCAAATTCCGTGCGTTGACCGCTCGAAAACGCCATGGCCGCCAGAATGGCGACAATGGTGGCGACCGCGAACCAGCTTCCCACTGGATAAAACCACATGCGCACGGTCAGGCGTTCGGGCGCCTCCCGCTCCAGCTTTCCGCGCAGACGGATCTGGGCCAGGGCGACGATGCCGTAGACAATCAGCATCAGAGCGCCGGAAGCATCGAGCAAGAAGGCCCATACGTGGGTAGGTTCAACCACCGAGGCGGCGCCCGCGACGATGGCAAATCCGGTCGCGAACAGAATGGCGCGCACGGGAACTTTGCGGGCGTTCAGCGCGACCAAGGCTTTGGGCGCGTCGCCTTTCGCGGCCAGGGTGAAGAGCACCCTGGATGTCACATAGAGTCCGGAGTTGAGACAGGACAAGACGGCGGTGAGGATGATCAGTTTCATCACGAACGGCGCGGCTGGAATGCCGATGCTTTCCAAGGTCGTAACGAACGGAGAGACGCCCTTATGGACCGAGGTCCACGGGATGATGGTCACAATGAGAAAGAGCGAGACAACATAGAAGAGCAAAATCCGAACGACGACTTGGCTGGTCATCCGGGCGATGGCCCGGCCAGGCTCGTCGGACTCGGCGGCGGCGATGGTGGCGATCTCGGCGCCCGTGAGCTGAAAAATCACGCTGGTCACGCCGCTTAGAACCGCCAGGGACCCGAACGGGGCGAAGCCGCCATGTCCCGTGAGATTGACGAAGCGGCCACCGGGCGCCGCGTGATGCAACGTCAGAAATCCCGCGCACAGAATGATGAACGCGATGATCGCCGCGACCTTGATCGAGGCGAACCAGAACTCGAATTCTCCATAGGACTTCGTCGACCAGAGATTGGTGACGAGCATGAGGCCCACCAGTCCAAGGGCGATCACCCAGATTGGCAAGCCAATCCAAGGTTGCACCACCAAGGCGCCGGTAAGCGCCTCGAAGGCCACCACCACCACCCAGAAATACCAATAGAGCCAGCCGGCGGTGAAACCGGCCCAGTTTCCAAGGCCTAGCCTGGCGTATTCGGTAAAGGCGCCGACCTCCGGATAGGCGGCGGCCATCTCGCCCAGCATGCGCATGACCAGCAGCACAACCACGCCCGCCAGCAGATAGCTGACCACGACGGCGGGTCCGATGGTGGCGATGCCGGCGCTCGACCCCACGAACAGGCCGGCGCCGATGATCCCTCCAATGGAGATCATGGCCACGTGGCGTTGACGGAGATCCTTGGCGAGGCGGGCGGTCGGCTCGGCCGAAGCTGCGGCTGCTTCGGCGAGGCTGGATTGCGTCACGACCCCTCCCAGGTTCGAGTTTCGAGTTCCTTCTATCCGAGGGCCGCCGGCCGCGCCATAAGGCGCCGGCCATGGAACTATGCCTTGTCAAACCCGACGCCACCCATCTGCCGGGCTTCGCCGAAGCACTACAGCGAGGCTGGTCGCCTGACAATGTGCGCGGGGAGGCGGCCGCGCGCGAGGCGTTGGCGGCCATCGCCGCCGACCCGGACGCCTTTCTCGCCGCCCAGGACGACCCGGAAGCGCGCGCGGGCGACATCGTCTTGCCGGATGGATCGAAGGTCCAACGCCTGCCCGGCCTCCATCGCTGGCTGTGGGACGGCGAGTTCTGCGGCGTGATCGGGTTTCGCTGGGCCAGGGGAACCGAAGAGCTGCCGCCGCACGTGCTCGGCCATATCGGCTACGCGGTCGTTCCCTGGAAGCGGGGCCGGAGCTACGCCACGCGGGCGCTTGGACAGATTCTGCCGCTGGCTCGCGCCCGGGATCTGGCCTACGTCGAATTGACCACGGACGAAGACAATCTCCCGTCTCAAAGGACGATCCTGGCCAATGGCGGCCGGCTCACCGAACGTTTCGTCAAGCCGAAGGTCTACGGCGGCGGCCGATCGCTCAGGTTTCGCATCGACCTCGACTCCGAGGCGTTGTGACGGCATTAGAATGAAGGCATGAGCGAAATGGACGCCGCGGCCTCGCAGCGAGAGGTGGAGCTGAAGCTCGCCATCGCCTCGCCGTCGGCGAAGTCGGCGGCCGATCGGGAGGTGGGCCGCGCCCAGTCCCGTTTCGTGGAAACCATCTATTTCGATACACCGCGCAGACGCCTCCATTCGGCGGGCTACAGTCTTCGCCTCCGCCGCGACGGCGATAAATGGTCGCAGAGCGTCAAGGGCGTGGGCGGTCTTTCGCGCTACGAGCAGGATCATCGGTTGCGAGCCGGCATTCCGGATTTCACGCTTCTCGAGGGCACCCCGGTGGGGCCGTTGGTGGGCGCCGACGAAAACCTGTCGCCGATGTTCGTGACCCGGGTGAATCGCCGCTCGCGCCGGCGAGATATCGACGGCGGCCGGATCGAATTCAGTCTCGACGAGGGCGAGGTCATCGCCAAGGATCGCTCCTGGCCAATCCTGGAACTGGAGCTGGAGCTAAAGGCCGGCGCGCCCCAGACCTTGTTTGACGAAGGCCGCCGTCTCGCCGAGGACAATGCCTTTGTTCCCGCCTTCATGAGCAAGGCCGAGCTCGGCTTCGCCCTTGCCGATGGCATGCTCGGCGAGCCGGTCAGGTTCGGCGCCCGACCGCTCGATCCGACGACGCCCGCCTCATCCGCCTTTCAGACTCTCGCCCGACGCTGCCTGCGTCAGCTCTCGCTAAACGCCGACCTCATCTCCGCCGGGGTCCGACTGGAGGCCGTCCATCAGGCGCGCACATCGCTGCGCCGGCTGCGCGTGGCCATGAAGCTGTTCGAGGACATCCTGGATCGCGGGCGGCTCGCGGCGCTTGGCGTCGAGCTCAAATGGCTCACCGGCGAACTGGCGGATGCGCGCAATCTCGATGTTCTGCTGATCGAGAGGTTCGAACCGCGCGCCCGGGTGATCATCGACCGCCCCGCCGCCGCGGCCTTCGGGAAGATACTGCTCCAGGCTCAGGAGCGCGCCCACGAACGCGCTCGAGGGGCGCTGGCCTCGTCCCGGTTCCGGCTGCTCTTGCTCGATGCGGCGCGTTTCATCGAAGGCGATGTTCGACCCGGTCTCGAGCCTGGCGAAGCCGACCCCGCGGTCGAGGTTTTCGCGACAGAGGCGCTGGAAAAGCAGCGACGCGCCTTGCGCAAGGGTCTCGAATCGCTCGACTGGGCGGAGCCCTACGCTCGGCACAAGGTCCGCATCGCGGCGAAGAAGATGCGCTACGCCTCGGAGTTCTTCCTCGATATCGGCCCGAAGTCGCGTTCGGAGCGCTATCGGCCCTTTGTAAAGACACTTTCGGCGTTGCAAGATGGTTTGGGCGCCCTGAACGATCTGACGGTGGCCGAGCCCATGATTCCTGAACTCCTGCGACAAGCCGCCGCCCCGGATGCGGAGCGGGTCGCCTACGCCGCCGGGCTCATCCTGGGTCGCGATCTCGCCGGCGCCGGCAAGCTGGCCAGATCGGCGAAACGGGCGGGCCGTGATTTCCTCGAGACACCGACTTGGTGGTAGGCCCCCTGACGCGAGGCGCGATCGCCGCGGCGGCCTACGCCCTGGCTTGCATGGCCGCTTCCGCCGTGGTTGCGCAAGACCTTGCCGCGCCGCCGACCGGCCCAGTGGAGGCAGTCCCACCTTCGCCGCCTCCGCCTCCGCCGCCGCCCCCTCCGCTCACGGTCGCCGATGGTACGGCGATAGAACAGGCCTTCCAAGCCGCGCCGGAGTTTCCTTTTCCCGCCGCGCTCGAGGGCGCGGCCGGAGCGTTGGCCAGTCCCAATCCGAACGTCAGGGCCGCGGCCGGGGCGGCGCTCGCGGGTGCGGCGATCGAGCTGGCCCGGCAAGAGCATGGCGAACTGGACAATCCGGCGGCGATCGACCCGAATTGGGCGGTCAAAGCCGCCTACGATCCGGCGGCTGATTTCGCGGCGGCCCGCGAAGGGGGGCGCGTCGGCGCCTGGGCGCAAGGTCTGGCCCGACATGATCCGGCCTATCTGGCGCTTCTGCCCGTGCGTCGTCGATATGAAATCATTCGCGCCCGAGGGGGTTGGAGCGCGTTGCCGCCCGGCCTCAAGCTCGGACCAGGCGCGCGGGGGAGGGACGTCCCACGGCTTCGCGCTCGCCTCGCCGCCGAGGGTTACGGCGCCGCCGACCTGGCCTCGCTGGTCTACGACCGCGCCCTGGCCGACGAGGTGGCCGAGTTCCAGCGTCGCCACGGCCTGACAGCTTCCGGCAGCCTTACCGCCGCGACCCTCCAGGCGCTGAACGTGACGGTGGATGCCCGCCTGGCGACCATCGCCGCCAACCTTGAGCGGGAACGCTGGCTGCCCGACCCCATGCCCGCCGATCGCA
>DATCEL010000218.1:0-3135 GCA_036510115.1 Caulobacteraceae bacterium | reverse complement strand
GGGGACCACGAAGTGGTGGAGGGGGCAGCCCCCCTCCCGGTCTTCGACCGAACTCCCCTCGCAAGCAGGGGGAGATCATGAAAGCGCTCACCGCCAATCGGCTCGCCGACGGCGAGGTGGTGTTCTGGAACGCCGGGGCGTGGGTCGAACGCTTTGCCGACGCCCAGTTCTTCGACGCCGATGACGTGGCCGAGACCGCCCAGGCGCGCGCGAACACCGACGTCACCGGACTCGTGGAGCCCTATCTCATCGACGTGGTCGATGCCGGCGGCGGACCGGCCCCGCTGTCCTACCGCGAACGGCTGCGCGCGCTCGGCCCGACTAACAAACCCGAACACGGCAAGCAGGCTGCCGGCGGGGCCGACATCGAACGCCTCGTCCGGGCGAGCGGCGCGGCGCGGTCGAGCGGCCGCGTCAACCTGATCCGGCGCAAGTAGACCCATGTATCTTTACGACGAAATCGATGAGGCCATGCTCGCCGACCGCACGGCGGAGTTTCGCGCCCAATGCGCGCGGCGGCTGGCCGGCGAGATTACCGAGGACCAGTTCAAGCCCGTGCGGCTGATGAACGGGCTCTATCTGCAGCTTCACGCCTATATGCTGCGCATCGCCATTCCCTACGGCACGCTGAACAGCGCCAAGCTGCGCAAGCTGGCTCACGTGGCGCGGACCTACGACCGCGGCTACGGCCATTTCACCACTCGCACCAACCTCCAGCTCCATTGGATCAAGCTGAAGGACGCGCCCGATATCCTGGACGAACTGGCCGAGGTCGGGCTGCACTCGATCCAGACAAGCGGCAACTGCATCCGCAACCTGACCGCCGACCCCCACGCCGGGGCCACGGCCGACGAGGTCGACGATCCGCGCATCTGGGCCGAAGCGATTCGTCAGTGGTCGACCTTTCACCCGGAGTTCTCCTTCCTGCCACGGAAGTTCAAGATCGCCGTCACCGGCGCGCCGGTGGATCGCGCGGCCATCCGCATCTACGACATCGGCCTTCGCCTCAGCCGCGACGAAGCCGGGGTCCTGGCCTTCGAAGTCCGGGTCGGCGGCGGCCTCGGTCGCACGCCCTATCTCGGGCCGGTGATCCGCGCGAGCCTGCCCGCCCGCCACCTGCTCAGCTATTTGCAGGCGATCCTGCGCGTCTACAATCGCTATGGCCGGCGGGACAACATCTGGAAGGCGCGCATCAAGGTTCTGGTGGCCTCGCTCGGGGCCGAGGAGTTCGGCCGTCAGGTCGAGGCGGAATGGGACAAGACCGACAAGGCGCCGGTCGATCTTCCGGATACGGAGTTGGCCCGCATCCGCGGCCTCTTCCAACCGCACGGGTTCGAGACCTTGCCGGCGGGCTCCTCCGCCTATGATGAGGCGCGCGCCTCCGACCCGGACTTCGCCCGTTTCGCGCGGCGCAATGTCATCGTCCACAAGCTGCCCGGCTATGCGCTCGTCAACGTCTCCCTGAAGACGCCGGGCGAAACGCCGGGGGACATGAGTTCGGATCAGATGGACGTCGTCGCCGAACTCGCGCGGCGCCATTCACTGGACGAAGTCCGCGTCACCTACGAACAGAACCTGCTGCTGCCGCACGTCCGGCTGGATGAGGTTCATGCGGTGTGGCTCGAACTGGCCCGCGCGGGCCTGGCCAGCCCAAACATTGGCCTGGTCACCGATATCATCGCCTGCCCGGGACTGGACTACTGCGCCCTGGCCAACGCCCGGGCAATTCCGATCGCCCAGGCGATCTCCCGCCGTTTCGCCGATCCGGCCGAAGCCGAGGGTTTCGGCGAACTGAGGGTCAAGATCAGCGGCTGCATCAACGACTGCGGTCATCACCACGTCGGCCACATCGGCATTCTCGGTGTCGATAAGAAGGGTGAGGAATTCTACCAGCTCACCCTGGGCGGATCTGGCGAAGACGACGCCAGCCTCGGCCAGATCCTCGGGCCGGCGGTTCCGGCCGACAAGGTCGCCCACGCCGTCGATCAGATGGTCGAGGTTTATCTCGGTCAGCGCCGCGAGGGCGAGCGCTTCATCGACACCTTCCGGCGCGCCGGGCTCGAACCGTTCAAGGAGGCCGTCTATGCCGAAGCTGATTAGGTGGCGGGACGACCGCGCCGTCGCGGCTGACGATCGTTTCACCCTGCTGGCCGACGATGAACCGGCGCCGGCCGGCGACGTGATTGTCTCCCTCACCCGCTTCCACGCCGAGGGCGCGCAACTCCTCGGCGAAGGGCGTCGCGTCGGCGTGCGCGTGGCGGCGGACGAGGCGGTGGAGAGCCTTGCCTATGATCTGCCGGCGATCGCCGTGGTCGCCCTCGAGTTTCCGAAGTTCAAGGATGGCCGCGCCTACAGCGCCGCGCGCATCCTGCGCGAGCGTCACGGCTTCGGCGGCGAAGTCAGGGCCGTGGGCGACGTGCTGCTCGAGCAGGCGCCATGGATGATCCGCTGCGGCTTTACCGCCTTCGAACCCGCCGACGGGTCCGGCCCCGACCAATGGACCGCGGCTGGGCGGCGTTATCGCCATGTCTATCAGCGGGCGGCGGACGGCCGCGAGCCGGCTTTCGCCTTGCGCGCGGCGGCCCTGGTTCCGTCATGAGCCTCGCCTTCGACGCCATCGATCGTCCGAACACCCTCGCCCAGCGCCTGGACGCGGAACTGCGCGACGCGCATCCCGCCACCATCATCGGCGAGGCGCTGGAAACCTTCGGCGACGGCGTGGCTCTGGTTTCGTCCTTCGGCGCCGAATCGGCGGTTCTGCTGCATCTGGCCGCGAAGATCGACAAGGCGATTCCGGTGCTTTTCCTCGACACCGGCATGCTGTTTGCCCAGACCCTCGACTATCGTCGGCGCCTCGCCGCCGATCTCGGCCTCACCGCGGTCAAGGATCTCAGGCCCAAATTCGAGGACCTGGCGCTCGGCGACCCCGAGGGCGACCTGTGGACGCGCGACACCGACGCCTGCTGTCACATCCGCAAGGTGGTTCCCCTCGATACGGCGCTCAGCGGCTACGAAGCCTGGATTACCGGCCGCAAGCGCTTCCATGGCGGCTCACGCCTGCGTCTGCCAGTGGTCGAGGAAGCCGATGGCCGGATCAAGTTCAACCCGCTGGCCAATTGGACCAGGCTCGAGCTC
>DATCEL010000217.1:0-4662 GCA_036510115.1 Caulobacteraceae bacterium | reverse complement strand
ATCCCAGCCAGATTGGCCCCTGGACCTTCATCCGCCGCGCCAGGGCGCAATCGTCGATGATCTCGCCGCTTATGGCCGCCAGCCCCCCAGTCGCCTCCAGCGCCTCGCGCCGCACGAGCATGCAGCCGCCGGCCGCCGCCGCGGTCTTGCGCCTCGGATCGTTCGCCCAGGTAAAGGGAAACAACATCTGGAAGAAGTAGACAAAAGCCGGGATCAGCACCCGCTCCCATCCGCTCCGCACGGCCAGCCGCGCCATCAGCGAGGTGAGGACAAGCCCGTTCGCCTCGGCCCGCGCCACCAGTCGGCGAAGGTTGCCTTTTTCGTGGAAAATGTCGGCGTCGGTCAGCAACAGATAGTCCGCGTCGCCAGCGTGGGCGACGCCCTGGCTTTGCGCCCACAGTTTGCCGGTCCAGCCCCTGGCCAGGGGCGCGCCAGCGATGATCTCCATAGAGTGCGTCCCGCCCGCGCCACGCGCCGCCTCGGCCGTGCCGTCGTCGCTGTTGTCGTCCACCACGACGACGCAGAAGGCGCCCGGATAGTCCTGGCTTCGCAGCGAGCGGACGGCCTGGCCGACTACTTCGGCCTCGTTGCGCGCCGGAACCACGGCGACCACGCTGGGCCACTGGGACGGCTCCGGCGGCAGGTCGCGGTCATCACGTGCGGCGCAGAGCCAGAATCCGCCGCGCATTGTCAGCAGATAGAGCCAAGACAGGGCGCTCACGACGGCCAAGAGAAGAGTCACCGCGACACCCCCATTCCGCCCCTCCCGGCGAAAGCCGGGATCCAGGGTTTTTGTCGTCGAGCATGGCGTTTCATAAAACCCCTGGGTCCCGGCTCGCGCCGCTCTCGCGGCTTGTCCGGGATGAGCGTGTTTCGGGGTCGGCTCACCGCAAGTATCCCGCGCTCTTGAACCATGCGAGGGCGTCGGCAATCGCCTCGCGGTAGGGACGCGCATGGTAGCCAAGCTCGCGCTCGGCTTTGGCCGAGGTGAAGAACATCCGATGGGCGGCCATATCGAGGGCGTCGCGGGTGACGAACGGCTCGCGGCCGGTGAAGCGCGCCAGAGACTCGGCTGCCATGGCTAGAGGATAGAAAGGCGCGCGCGGCAGGCGCAGACTGGGCGGCGTGCGCCCGCTCAGTTCGGCGATGGCTCTCAGCATCTCCTTCAGCGACGCGTCCTGGCCGCCCAGGATATAGCGCCCGCCGATCTCGCCGCGCTCGAGGGCCAGCAGATGTCCCTCGGCGACATCATCGACGTGAACCAGGTTTAGGCCGGTGTCGATGAACGCCGGTATTCGCCCCGAGGCCGCCTCGACCAGAATTCGCCCGGTCGGCGTCGGCTTGATGTCGCGCGGGCCGATGGGCGTGGACGGCATCACTATCACCGCCGGCAGGCTCTCGGACACCATCCGCTCGACAAGACGCTCGGCCGCCACCTTGCTCTTCTTGTAGACGCCCACGCCCTCGCCGTCGGCCAGGAGCGAGGCCTCGTCCACCGCCTCGCGCTCGACGCGCAGGGTGGCCACCGAGGAGGTGTAGACGATTTTCTCGACCTTGGCGGCCCGCGCCGCCTCCATCATGGCCCGCGCGCCCTCGAGATTGGCGCGCATGATTTCGCCGGGATCACGCGCCCACAGCCGATAGTCAGCGGCCACGTGGAAGACGAAGCGCACGCCGGCCATGGCCTCAGTCAGCGCCGCCGGGTCGGTCATGTCGCCCCGCGCCACTTCACAGGCCACGCCCTCGAGATTGGCGAGATTGCTCGTCGGCCGCGCCAGCGCCCGGACCATCGCCCCGCGCGCGACCAGCGCCCGCAACACCGCCGCGCCGACGAACCCGGTCGCGCCGGTAAGGAAGACGCGGTCGCCGGGTTCGATCATCAGAACAGGATCACCGTGTCGCCATAGCGGCTGAGAGCCGCCTCGTGCGCGACAGCCGCATGGGTTCTCTCAGGTTCGACGAAATTGCAAGAACGCTACCAGGGCAGGGTGTCGCCCTTGTAGTCAAAGAACCCGTCCTTGCGGTCCTTCTGGGCGCGTTCAACGACGTCGGCCAGACCCTTGACGCTTGTGGCCACGTCGATGGCCGCGTTCGGGCCGCCCATGTCGGTCTTCACCCAGCCGGGGTGCAGCGACAGCACGGCCACGCCCTTGTCCTTGTGGCGCGCGGCGAAGCTGCGCGTGAAGGAGTTGAGCGCCGCCTTGCTCGCCCGATAGAGCTCGGTTCCGCCGGCGCTGGCGCCCTCGACGCTGCCGAGCATGGAGGTCATCAGGCCGACGACGCCGGTGTGCGGCCTGACCTGCTTGGCGAAAATCTCGGCGAAGCGGACCGGGGCCAGGGAATTGGTGACGAAAAGCTGGGTGAACTCCGCGTCGCTCACTGTACGCGGGTTCTTGTCGCGCGGGCCGCCGACGCCGGCGTTGACGATGATCAGATCGAAGGTTTGGCCGGCCAGGCGATCGCGCAAGGCCCCTACCGAGGCCACATCGGCGGTGTCGGCTGTTTCGACATGGACGCGCCCACCCGAGGCGTTCGCCAGTTCGGTGAGGGCGTCGGATTTGCCTCGAGCCGTCGCCGTCACCTCCCAGCCGCGTCGCTAGAACTCGCCGACGAGGCCCAGGCCAATGCCGCGCGAAGCGCCGACGATGAGTGCGGTCTGGGTCATGGTCAGGTTCTCCTAATTCCGGTTCGGCTCAGGACTTAGGATGCACAATGCCCGGCACAAGGCCCTCACCCCTGCAGGACGGCCTCGAACTGCTCGACCACCCAGTCGATCTGATCGGCCGTGATCACCAGCGGCGGAGCGATGCGGATGGTGTGATCGTGGGTTTCCTTGCACAGCAAACCGCGACCTTGCAGCGCCTTGCAATAGGCCCGCGCGCCACCAGCCTCGGGATGCAGCTCCACGGCGACCATCAGGCCGCGCCCGCGCACATCCTTGACGACGTTGCTGCGCAGGGCTTCGAGGCCGCCTTTCAGCCTCTCGCCTTGCACGGCGGCGTTCTCGATCATGCCTTCCTCGACGAGGACCTTCAGAGCCTCCCGCGCGACGGCGCAGCCGAGTGGGTTGCCGCCGAAGGTGCTGCCGTGCTCGCCGGGGCGCAGCACGCCCAGGACCTCACGGTTGGAGAGCACCGCTGAGACTGGATAAAACCCGCCTGACAAGGCTTTTCCGATCAGGGTGAGATCGGCCTCGACGCCTTCGTGCTCCTCGGCCAGCAGCTTGCCGGTGCGGCCAAGACCGGTTTGCACCTCGTCGAAGATCAGGATCACGTCGTTGCGCGTGCAGAGTTCGCGCACCGCCTGCAGATAGCCGGCCGGCGGGATGATCACCCCCGCCTCGCCCTGGATCGGCTCGACCAGGAAGGCGACGGTGTCGGGCGAGATCGCCGCCTCCAGCGCTTCGATGTCGCCGAACGGGACGATGCGGAAGCCGGGACCGAACGGGCCGAAGCCGGCGGTGGACGCGGGATCGGTGGAGAATCCAACCACGGAAAGGGTGCGGCCGTGGAAATTACCCTGGCAGGCGATGATCTCCGCCCGACCGGTCGGCACGCCCTTGACTTCGTAGCCCCATTTCCGGGCCACTTTCAGCGCGCTCTCCACCGCCTCTACTCCGGTGTTCATCGGCAGCACCGAGTGCGACTTCGTCAGCACGCATAGCTCTTCGTAGAAAAGGCCAAGCTGGTCGTTTCGGAACGCGCGCGAGGTCAAAGTCAGACGCCTAGCCTGATCGATCATCGCCTTCAGGATGCGCGGGTGACAGTGACCCTGGTTGACCGCCGAATAGGCCGACAGGCAATCGAGGTAGCGGCGCCCGTCCACGTCCCACACATGCACGCCTTCGCCGCGGGTCAGGATCACGTCCAGGGGCTTGTAATTGCGCGCGCCGTATTCGGCCTCGAGAGCCAGAAAGTCGGTGCGCGGCGCGGTGGTCGACATGGTCTGTGTTTCCATCAGGCGGCGGCTTCCAGGCCGCGGGCGCCGGCGGCCGGCTGGCTCGCCAGATCCAGCCGCAGGGTCATGCAGAATGCGCCGCCGCCGGACAGCATAAACGGTTCGAGGTCGATGGCGATGACATCGTAGCCGAGCGCGGCCAGGCGATCGTGCAATTGCGCTCCGGGCCGGGCCATGATCAGCTTGCGACCAAGGCTCACCGCATTGACGCAGAAGGCCTGAGCGTCCTTCGCCGTCGCCTCGATGCGCTGGTCGGGCGTGGTGTGTTCGAAGAGCGCGCGCTTGGCTTCCTCGCTCAACGCCGGCGGGTAGTAGAGGATCTCGCCGCCGCTCAATGGGCAGAAGCAGGTGTCGAGGTGATAGTATTCCTCGGTCGCCAGCGGCATGTGGACGACCGGCTGTCCGAAGTGTTCGGCGATCAGCTTCACCGATTCTGGCGTCGAGCGCGGCCCGCTGGCGATCCAGAACAGGCGCCGATTGGCGTCCCAGATGCAGTCGCCGGCGCCTTCCTGGAACGTGGTTTCGACGTCGGCGACCTCAGCGACCACGCCGGCGCGCCTCAGGGTTTCGAGGTCATCGTGGAAGTGCGGCGCCTCTCCAGCGCGCTCGGGAAAGCGGAAGCGGGCCACCAGAGCCTTGCCGTCCAACACCACCGCGGCGTTGGCTGGAAAGACGAGATCGGGCAGGCCGGCCACGCCGGCCATC
>DATCEL010000216.1:0-11686 GCA_036510115.1 Caulobacteraceae bacterium | reverse complement strand
GAGCGCGCCTCACGCCAGTGTGCGCCCGCCGGCGCCCAGTCTCCGAAAGGCTCGAGAGGATCCTTGACCGATCGTTGCTCATCCACCGACGCCAGCACGCCGCCGAAATCGTTCGGGTGGAAGTGAGTGGCGCGATAGTCGGGTCCGTCGATATCGTCCACGACGCGCACGCCCAGGCCGGCGATCCGCGCCCGCTCCGCCGCCGCGTCGGCTGTCTGGAAGATCAGCATGTAGCCGGCGTCGGCGCCGCGCCGGGCGAGGAACCGCGCCGCCGAGGCTTCGGGCCGCACGGGCGTCAGCAGCTCGATGAACGCGGCGCCTGCGGGCAGGACGGCATTGGCCAGGCCATAGTGAATGATGCGCGGATCGCGATAGGCAATCTTTAGGCCGAAGACGGTCGCCAGCTCGGCGGCGACCGCCTCAAGGTCGTGGCAGGCGATGGCGATCTGTCTTAGGCGCATCCAAAGTCCCTGCGAGGGGCGTTCGGCTTCACCGTAGCCTCCGGCCGGCCTGGGGCAACTGAATGAACCGCGCCTCGTTGCCGCCGATGATCGCCAGCAGGAACCCGCCGAGCACGGTTTGGGCGCCGAGGCTCAGCAGCAGAGTACCGAGCACGACCGGAAACACCGAGTCGGCGCGGGTGAGCAGATGATTGCTCCAGGCGGCGAAGACAGCCACGAGGTCCAATCCTCCAAGCGTCGCCACGCCGACACCCGCCAAAATCATGCTCTCCAGATTGACCCAGCGGGCCAGCCAGACGAACCAGCGCGGCGCCTTGCGATAGCCCGAGCGCACCCCGTGCAGATGGCTCGCCAGAGCCAGGACCAAAGCGCTGTAACCGACGCCGACGAGCGAACTGGCCAGCACATCCCAATAGTTGCCGAAGAAGAACTCCGCGTGGCGCGCCACGAGGAAATGAATCCCCGACGAAATCAGAATGAACAGCCCGGCGATCGTCGCCACCGCCCCTGGCAAGGCGAAAAGCCACGCCGGACTGAGCATGAACAGATAGCGCAAATGCCGCCAGCCATCGCGCCACGGGCGCAGGTGAGGCGGCCGATCGCGAAGGTCCGGTGACAGCGTCGCCGGCCGCTCGACGATCCTTTCGCCCTTGAGCGCGGCCTTGATGACCATCTCGCTGGCGAACTCCATGCCCGGTCCGGTCAGATGCAGCCGGTCGAAGCAAGCCCGGCTGATCGCGCGCAAGCCACAATGCGCGTCGCTGACGCCGGCGCGAAACAGGAGATTGAGAACTCCGGTCAGCAGGGGATTGCCGATATAGCGGTTCTTCCACGGCATCGCGCCGGGCTTGATGCCGCCCTCGAAACGAGACCCCATGCACAGGTCCGCCCCCTCGACCAGGGCCCCGATCATCGCCGTGGCCTCGCGGAAGTCGTAGCTGCCGTCCGCATCGCCCATGACCAGATAGCGACCGTTCGCGGCGTTGAAGCCGCCCCGCAACGCCGCGCCGTAGCCCCGCTCAGCCACCTCGATCACGCGCGCACCGAGGCTCTCGGCCAGAGCCTGGCTACCGTCGCTGCTGCCATTGTCAGCGATGATGATCTCGGACGTCAGGCCGTACGCCTCCGCGATCCGCGCCTCGGCCTCGCGGATCGCGGCGATGCACACCGCCAGCGAGCGCGCCTCGTCGAGGCAAGGGATGACAAAAGACACCCCGACAGCCGCGCCGGATTGGCCGGGTTCGGACAAGACACCTCCGTGTTGTGAGCGGCCCCTGGCCTTAGCTGTAGCCGGCTCTGTAGGCGAAGGCGATGAGATCGGCCAGCGGTCTGGGCCACAGGCGGCGGAAGATCACCTGATCCTCGCTTTGGCGCACACCCTCGCGCGTCAGGGCGGACGTGGCCGTGAGCGGGTTGTGGCGGCGCCCGACCAGCCGCTCGGGCGTGCGGACGAATACGGCGCCCGCGTCGAGAAGGCGCAGCCACGCGTCCCAGTCGAGGTTGGACTGAAAGGCGTCGGAGAAGGCGAAGCCCTCCAGCCGGGTCCGGTCGAAGGTCACCGATGAGCACGGCAGGGGATTGCCGAACGAGAGGAAGGTCCGCAGCCGCGCGTGGCCGGGTTGGGCTCCGCCGCCGAGGCTCATCCGCTCCAAGGCATGTTTGGCGAGGCTGATCCGGGACCGGGTCGGCGCGCCACGATCGTCGACTTCCGTGTAGCCGGTGAAGGCCACGGTCGCGCCCGGCGTTCCCGTCAGAAGGTCCAGACTGCGGGCCAGAAAAGCCGGGAAATAGACATCGTCCTGGTGAGCCAGGGTGACGTAGCGCGCGTCGGTCGCGCCCAGCGCGAAGTTCCAGTCGGCGGCGATCCCTTGGCGACGCGGATTGACCATCACCGGCGCGCCGGCTGCTTCGGCCGCCTCGCCGACGAATGTCGAGGGCGTGGACGTCGTAACCACCGTCCGGGACTTCGCCGTTTGGTTGATCAGAGACGTTAGGCAGCCGGGCAGGAACGGCGAGTCGCCGTGGGCCATGACGACGAAGGCGTGATCGGCGGCTTGCATGTCTCAGGCCGCCGCGCGCCGCGCGCTCGCCCGTCCCGCCGCCAGGGCCAGGAACGTCGCGGGAGCCACGATCAGCGCGCCGAGGATGAACGGCCCGTTGACGCTGACGCTCGCGAAGACGAGGCTCGCGGTCTGCGGCCCGAGAACCCGCGAAAGGGCGTTGGCGGCGTTGTTCAGGCCCATGATCTGGCCCTGATTGCGCTCGTCGATCGCCCGCGAAAGCAGAGCGCCGGCGTTCGGGAAGGCCACGGAAGACGAGAGCGCGGTCATCGCCATCAATCCATAGGTCTCCCAGCCTCCGTCGCCGAATGGTTGCAGCAGCATGGCGATCACGGTCCCGGCCATTCCCAGAGCCAGCATGCGCGCCTCGCCAAAGCGGCGCGACAAGGGGCCGGTGAGCAAGAATTGCGTCGGCGAAGCGACCAGCCCCGAGATGCCGAAACAAATCCCCACCTGACTGGGTTGCCAGGCGAAGCGATGGTGGGCCCATAAAGCGAAGATCGACTCGATGCCGTTGAAGGCGAAACCCACCAGGAAGGTCAGCAGCACGAGGGGCGCCATCACCGGATGGCGGGCGACGATGCCGGCGGCCGCCCAGCGGCTCAGAGGCTTGCCCTCGGCCGGGCGGCGCGCGCGGCTCTCGCGCACCGCGAAGATGATGCCCACCGCCGAGCAGGCCGCCAGGGCCGAGGCGGCGAGCAAAGGAATCTGAAAGCCGATCGGGCCCGCCGACGGCTTGGCCAGGATGCCGCCGACGAACGGTCCGAGGATGAAGCCAACATTGTAGGCCGCGCCCAATCTACCCATCCGCCCGGCAAGCTGTTCACGCGGCGTCACATCGGCGATGTAGCCCTGCACAACCGAGCCGTTGCCGGCCGCCATGCCGCCGACAAACCGGATCACCACCGCCAACCAGATGCTGGGCGCGAAGGCCAGCAGCCCGTAACAGGCGCAGTTGGCGAGGACCGTGGAGACCAGTATGGGCTTGCGCCCGATCCGGTCCGAGAGACGCCCCCAGAAGGGCTCGCCGATGAATGAACCCATGGAATAGGCCGAAAAAATCAAGGCGATCTGCCAGGGCGCGGCGTGGAACGAGGCCCCATAGAACGGCAGCAACGGCACCACGATGCCGAAGCCCAGGATGTTGATGAACATCACCGACAGCAGGGTGTACATGGCCACGGCGGATCGCCGGGCATCCGGATCGGGCGCCGCCGTGGTCATGGCGCGTGATTAGGGCCGAGGGCTGAATCGGGCAAGGCGAGAGGGATGCGGCAATGAACCGGTCGGGCGCCAGGATCGAAGTGTTTTTCGACTGTTCGAGTCCGTGGACCTATCTCGCGTTCGAGAATCTGCAGCCGATGGCGGCTGAACTGGGCGCGGCGATCGTGTGGCGGCCGATCCTCGTCGGCGGGGTGTTCAATTCGGTCAATCCCAGAGTCTATGAGACTCGCGCGGCGCCCGTGCCGGCCAAGGCGCGCTATATGCGCAAGGACCTTCGCGACTGGGCGCGCGTCGCCGGCCTCGAGATCAAGTTCCCACCGACGGTTTTTCCGGTGAACAGCGTCAAGGCCATGCGCGCCTGTCTGGTTGTCGAGCCGGAAGGCAAGCTCGTCGCCTTAGCCAGGGCCGTGTTCCAGGCCTATTGGAGCGAGGACCAAGACATTTCGGATGACGCGGTATTGGGCGCGATCTGCGCGCGCGTGGGCCTCGGCGCCGATGTGCTGGAGCGCGCCGCCGCCCCTGAAATCAAGGCGAAACTCAAGGCCAACACCGACGAATTGATCGCGCGCGGCGGCTTCGGTTCGCCCACAATGTTCGTGGGCGGCGACGACATGTACTTCGGTAACGATCGCCTCGAGCTGGTCCGCGCCGCGCTCACGACGGGATTGGACGGCGTCGAGGCTGGACGCTAGGGGCGGCGCACTTCAGTCTGGGTCGTGGGGTCCAGTGGAGTGGCGCTTGCATGACGGATGAGGTTGGCGCGGGCGCGCCGGAGCGCCGGCCACGAAGCTTCCTGCGGGCGCTGAAGGTCTTCGGCGAGCGCCCGATTCTGATCATGCTCGGCCTCGGCTTCGGCTCTGGCCTGCCCAATTCCTTGATCTTCGACACCATGTCGGCCTGGTTGCGGACGGCCGGGCTGTCCCTGGCGGCGATCTCCCTCTTCAGCCTGGCCACCCTGCCCTATTCGTTCAAGTTCATCTGGGCGCCGCTGGTCGATCGCACGCGCATCCCGTTCCTGACCGGCTGGCTCGGCCACCGACGTTCATGGATCCTGGTCTCGCAGCTCGCGGTCGTCGCCGGCCTGTTGCTGATTTCCGCGGGAGACCCCGCCCACAATCTGAGCGGCTTGGCTCTGACCGCCTTCATCACCGGCTTCGCTTCGGCCACCCAGGATATCGTCGTCGATGCCTGGCGGATCGAGGCGGCGGACACCTCTCGTCAGGGCGCCATGGCGGCCGCCTATCAGTGGGGGTTCCGAGCCGCCAATCTGGTGGCCGGCGCGGCGCCCCTGTTCATTGCCCAAGCCGTCGGCTGGCACGTCGCCTATTGCGCCATGGCCGGGGTGATGGGCGTGGCGATCATCGCCGTATTGTTGGCGCCTCGGGAAAGAGAACATTCGGTTCGCCCCATTCCCACGGCCGGAATCTCCCCGGCGCCCGTGCGCGACGCCCTGGAATGGGCCGCGCGTCTGGCCATCCTGCTCATCGGCGCCGTGCTTCTGGGCTCGGGATTGGGCGCCAGGGCCGATGTCATAGCCGCGGGCTTGAGCGCGGTGGGGGCGGGCGACGCCGGCGCGGTCCTGAAGACCGCGTGGGTCGCCAAGCCGAACGGGGTGTGGCTGCAGCTGGCCTCGGTGCTGCTCGGCTTCGGCGTGGTCGCGCTCGCCGCCGCACCGGTGCCAAGGCTGCGCACGCGGCCGGGCCTGTATCTGTTTCACGCCCTGGGCGATCCGCTGGCGGACTTTCTCCGCCGTTTTGGGCGCCGCGCCCTGCTCATCCTGGCGCTGATCTGCGTCTACCGGCTCTCCGATTTCGTTCTCAACGTAATGAATGCGTTCTACCTCGACCTCGGCTTCACGCTCGACGACATCGCCGCGGGCCGGAAGATTTTCGGCGCCCTGGCCTCGGTGGCCGGGGTCTTTGTCGGCGGCCTGGCGATCGCCAGGTTCGGGGTGATGCGCCCGCTGGTCGTCGGCGCCGTGGCCCTGCCGATCACCAACACCATCTTCGGTTGGCTGGCCGTGCAAGGCCCCAGTTTGCACGCGCTGTTCATCGCCATCGGCGTCGATAATGTCGTTTCCGCCTACGCCGGCACTTGTCTTATCGCCTACATGTCCAGTCTCACCGCCGTGGGCTTCACCGCCACCCAATACGCCTTGTTTTCGTCGCTCTATTCGCTGCCGGGCAAGCTCATCGCCTCGCAGTCGGGCAGGATCGTGGAAGCCGCCGCGCACGCGGCCGACGCCGGCGGGCCGCTTTCAGGACTGAAAGCCCTGTTCATCCATACCCCCCACCAAGCGTTCGCTTCCGCCATGGCCAAGGCCCACGTCGCGCCCGCCTCCCTGGGCGTCGGCTATGTGGTTTTCTTCCTCTATTCCGGACTGGTGGGCGTGCTGGCCATGGTTCTGGTCAGCCTGGTGGCGCGCGGCGAAAGACGCGCCGCCGTGCCGAGCGCTTAGCGCGCCAGGCACTCCACCTCGGCGATGCTGAGGGCGCCGCGCAGGTCATCGGACGCGCCGCGCCAGGAGGCTTCGGTCAAGGCTTCGCCCGCCCCGTTCGAAGGCGTCACCCCCGCCTCGGCCAAAGCCGCCCGCAACGAGGCGGGCGTGGTGGTGTAGAGCCGGCGCCGCCGCGGATTTTCGGCCACGGTCACGCCGAGCACACGGCCGTCCGCGTCCAGAGCCGGAGCGCCGGAAAGGCCCGCGAGACTGCCGCGGATGGCCGGCCAGCGCCCAGTCTCGGCGAAGGTCAGCACCGGCTCCGCGCGCAGGCCCCGCCATCCAACCAGCAAGGTCGCGCGCCGCAGCAGCACCGAGGCGGCTTCGCCGGGTCGCGAACGTGGGAAGCCCGGATGAAAAGCCTGCTGGCCGCGCTTAAGTCCGATGTCGGGGGCGATGGGCAAGGCCGGCGCCCCACCGCGGGTGATCAGAATCGCCGTCTCTCGGCCGGGTGTCAGCCTCACCTGCGCGGCGACGCCGTGACCGGGCGCGGTGACGATGACCGCCTGCCCACAGCCTTCGACGACGTGGCGCGCGGTGAGCCAGACGCCGGCGTTTCCCACCGAGAACGCCGTCCCGGCGCCCGGTCCTGGCGGCGGCGCGCTAACCCAGACGGCGGGATCGAACAGTGAGGCGGGGGCCAGGGGCTCGCCCACCGGTATCGGCCGCTCCGGTGTCCCACGCGCCCACGGCAGGCCGGTCGCCAGCAGAGCCAAGACGGCGACGATCGCCGCGTAGATCAGCCAGTCCGGCGGGCGAGGCGGCCTCAAGCGGGTTCCGCTCGCCTCAGGCCGCTTCGACGCGACGCGCGCTCGCGCGGACCTTGGCGCTCTCCGTGCGAAGTTGACCGCAGGCGGCCAGGATGTCGCGGCCGCGTGGCGTGCGCACCGGCGATGCATAGCCCGCCCGATTGACGATGGCGGCGAAGGTCTCGATCGCGGCCCTGTCCGAACATTCGTAGGGGCTGCCGGGCCACGGATTGAACGGGATCAGGTTGATCTTGGCCGGAACCCCGGCCAGCAGCCGGACCAGCGCCCGCGCCTCGGCCGGTGAATCGTTGACGCCCTTCAGCATGACGTATTCGAAGGTGACGCGGCGGGCGTTGGAAAGACCCGGATAAGCGCGGATGGCCGCCATCAGCTCGGCGATCGGGTAGCGCCGGTTGAGCGGCACCAGTTCATCGCGCAGCTCATCGTTCGTGGCGTGCAGAGAGATGGCCAGCATGGCGCTGGTTCGCTCGCCCAGTTCCGTGAGCTTGGGGACGACCCCGGAGGTCGAGACCGTGACCCGCCGGCGCGAGATGGCGATGCCCTCGTTGTCGGAGATCACATCCAACGCGTCGGAGACCGCGTCCAGATTATACAGCGGCTCGCCCATGCCCATGAAGACGATGTTGGAGAGCCGGCGCTCACCCTCCGCGGCGTTCCATTCACCAAGGTCGTCGCGCGCGATCTGGGCCTGGGCGATGATCTCCGCCGCGCTGAGATTGCGCACCAGGGCCTGGGTGCCGGTGTGGCAGAAGGTGCAATTGAGCGTGCAGCCCACCTGGCTGGAAACGCACAGGGCGCCGGCGCGGCCCACGCCCGGAATATAGACCGTCTCGGCCTCGACCCCCGGGGCGAAACGTATCAACCACTTGATGGTCCCGTCGGTGCTCTGCAGCCGCTCTACAATCTCCGGCCGCGCCAGGGTGAACCGCTCGGCCAGCGCCGCGCGCGTCTCCTTGGCGATATTGCTCATGGCGGCGAAGTCGGTGAGGCCGTGATGATGGACCCACCCCCATAACTGGGCGCCACGCATGCGCGCCTGCGCGGGCGTGGCCACGCCGGCGTCCACCAGGGCGGCGGAAAGCTGGGCGCGGGTCAGGCCGGCGAGGTTGAGAGGTGCGGCGGTCAAGGGTTCAATCCGGTCGGGAAGATCGCACTATAGCGCAAACCGCACCAAGTTTCAGAGCACGTCGGCGACGATGGTTCCGTCATCCAGCAGGGCGGCGCGCTTCATGCCCTGTGAGACGAAGGGCAGCACCGGATCGCCGGCGCGGCCGATGGCGATGAGGCCGCCGTCGCCGCCAAGCGTCTTCATATCGGCCAGGGCCGCGTTCGCCGCGTCGGCGAGGCTTTCGTGGGCGAAGGCCACGCGGTGGGCGACCTGGGCGGCCACCGCCGCGCGCAAGAACATCTCGCCGGCGCCGGTGCACGATACCGCCGCGACGCCGTCGGCCCAGACGCCGGCGCCGGGGATCGGGGAGTCGCCGACCCGCCCGTGAAGTTTGCCAAACACTCCGCCGGTGGAGGTGGCGGCGGCCAGACGCCCTTCCCGGTCGCGGACCACGCAACCCACGGTGCCGGTGGCGAGGGCATCCCGATCACGCCCGCCCCAGCCGACGTGGGTGAACCAGGTCTCGTCGTCGGCAATGGTTTCCAGCCCTTGCCGCGCCGCGAATGCCGCCGCGCCCTCGCCCGCGAGGATCACATGCGGGGTGGCCTCCATCACCGCCAGGGCCGCGCGGATCGGCGAGGCGAAGCCGCGCAGCGCCGCCACCGCGCCCGCCCGGCGGGTGGCCCCGTCCATCACCGACGCATCCAATTCATAGGTCCCAACCGTGTTGGGCGAAGCGCCGCGACCGGCGACGTAGAGGCCCGAAGCTTCCAGCGCGGCCACCGTCTCGACCGCCACCTCAAGCGCGGTCGCTCCGGCCGCCAGCCGATCGCGGCCGGTCTCCGCCAACGATCGCAGGTGCTCCACTTCGCGGCTGTAGTCGCAACCGGTCAGGGCCCCCGCGCCGCCGTGGATCGCCATCGCCGCCTTGATCGTGCTCAATCACCTGCTCCCAAAGTCTTTCACCCACCGCCCCCATCGGATAGCGTCGCCCGCTGAAAAGCAAACCGGCGAAGAGGCGATGACATGAAGGCGCTCCTCAGCGTGGAGGTCGGCGGACCCGAGACCCTGGTCATCAAGGATGTGCCCAGCCCCGAGGCCAAGCCCGGCTGGGCCGTGGTTTCGATCAAGGCCTGCGGCGTCAACTTTCCCGACGTGCTGATCATCGAGGACAAATATCAGTTCAAGCCGCCAAGACCCTTCTCGCCGGGTGGGGAAATCTCCGGCGTGGTCAAGGAAATCGGCGAGGGCGTCACCCACCTCAAGGTCGGCGACCGGGTGCTCGGCAACACCGGCAGCGGCGGCATGGCCGAGGAGATCGCGGTCGAAGCGGGGCGCCTGACCCCGATCCCGGAATCGATGCCGTTCGACGAGGCGGCGGCCTTCCTGATGACCTACGGCACCTCATATCACGCGCTCAAAGACCGCGGACATATCGCCGCCGGTCAGACGTTGCTGGTGCTGGGCGCGGCCGGCGGCGTGGGCCTGGCGGCGGTCGAGCTCGGCGCAGCCATGGGAGCCAATGTGGTCGCCGCCGCTTCGTCGCAGGAGAAGGTCGATCTGGCCCTGGCCCACGGCGCGGCGAGCGGGGTTGTCTATCCCCCAGGCCCGTTCGACCGCGACGGCCAGAAGGCCCTGGCGGCCCTGTTCAAGGGCGCGTGCGGCCCGGCGGGCGCGGATCTCGTCTATGACGGCGTCGGCGGCGACTATGCCGAGGCGGCGCTCCGGGCCACTGCCTGGGAAGGCCGCTTCCTGGTCGTCGGTTTCCCGGCCGGCATTCCGCGCATTCCGCTCAATCTCGCGCTTCTGAAAAGCTGCGACATTGTCGGCGTGTTCTGGGGCGCGGCGGTGGCGCGCGATCCAGCCGGGCACCGACGCAATGTCGCCGACCTGATGAAGCTCTACGCCGACGGCAAGATCCGTCCGCATATTTCCGAGCGCTTTCCCCTCGAACGCGCCCGCGAAGCCATCCTGCGCCTCGCTGAGCGCAGGGCGCTTGGCAAGGTGGTCGTCACCATCGATTAGACCGGAGAGACGAATGACAGGACGTCTGGAGGGCAAGGTCGCCCTGATCACCGGCGGCTGCTCGGGCATAGGTCTGGGAACCGTGGAGCTGTTTCTCGAACACGGGGCGCGCGTCGTCGCCGCCGACGTGCAGGACGCCAAGGGCGCGGTCCTCCAGCAGCGTTTCCCGCAAACCCTGCGCTACGTCCATTGCGATGTCACCGTGGAAGCCGAGATCGCCGCCGCCTGCGCCCTGGCGGCGGAAGCCTTCGGCGGCCTCGACATCCTGTTCAACAACGCCGGCCATGTCGGCATGCCGGGCGGCGTCGAAACTCTGACCGGCGAAGGCTGGGACGCAATCTTCGCCGTGCTTGTCCGCGGGCCGGCGCTGGGCATGAAACACGCCCGGCCGCTGATGCTGGCGCGCGGCGGCGGCTCGATCATCAACACCGCCTCAATCGCCGGCCTGCAGGCGGGCTGGGGTCCGCTGGCCTATTCCGCCGCCAAGGCCGCCGTTATCCACATGAGCCGTTGCGCGGCGGCCGAGCTTTCGCCCCACAAGATCCGCGTCAACGCGATTTGTCCCGGACTCATCGCCACCTCGATCTTCGGGACCGCGCTCGGCATGCCGCGCGAAGGCGCCGACCAGATGGCCGCGATGGTCGCTCAGAACGCCGCGATCGCTCAACCGATCCCGAAACCCGGCCTGCCGGCGGACATCGCCGGCGCGGCGCTCTATCTGGCCAGCGACGATTCGGCCTTCGTCACCGGAACCTATTTGCTGGTCGACGGCGGTCTCACCATCGGCTCGCGGCACGCATGGGATCCGAACGCGCCGTCGCCGTTCGGCCAGATCTTCGGCATGACCGCCGAGGACTTTCGGGCAATCGTTGCCCAACCGAACAGCTAGCAAATTCGCTGGGTGACTAGAGCCACTTGATCCTCCCCTGCGCAGCGGGCGAGGGGGACCGCGAAGCGGTGGAGGGGGCAGGAGAAAGAGCGCTGGCGCACGGCCGTTGCCTCCCTCCCCGGCTTCGCCGGTACTCCCCCCGTTTTACGGGGGGAGATCAAACCGCGCATCATCTCATCCGGCGAATGCTCTAGTGGTAGAAAACCTGGCCGCCGATCCGGCGGATGCGCCTTAGTTCGCCCGCCCAATAGGGTGTCATATAGGCGGCGTGATAGTGGGTCGCCTCCAGCATCGGCGTGTAGACGTAGCCGGCGAGGGCGTCCCTGGCGATGCCGACGGCCCGGTCCCAGGCGCCAATGTCGCTGGGATTGCGCAGCGATCCGTCGCACACGAAGGTAAACTGGCACCCGGTCGTGCGCCGCGAGCCCTGGTAGACGACGCCGCACACAGTGCTGGAGTATTGCGGCAGGTGCGTGCGGTTCATCACCACCTGGGCCACGGCCCGCTGGCCGGCCTCGCTTTCGGACCTGGCTTCAAAATAGACCGCCTGGGCGAGGCAAGTGAGCGGATCGCCGTTGGAAAAATCCCAGGCCACATAGCCCGGCAGATCGGAGAGTTTCACCGCGTCGCCCGAATCCAGCGGCTTCAGCTC
>DATCEL010000215.1:0-2878 GCA_036510115.1 Caulobacteraceae bacterium | reverse complement strand
GCCGGCGGCTTTCGTGCCCGGGCGGGTGGTGTGTAATCTGCCGGGCTATCAGCTCCTCGACAGTCTGGCCGTGGAGGCCGACGGCAAGGTCTGCGTGGCGACGATCATCAACGGCGGCATAACCGCCTTCGCGCCCGACGGCTCGACCGAGCATTTCCCCTTTCCCGATCTGGTGGTCACCAACATCTGTTTCGGCGGCGCCGACCTGAAGGATGCCTGGATCACCTGCTCCTCCACCGGCAAGCTCTACAAATGCCGCTGGCCGCGGCCGGGCTTGAAGCTTAATTTCAATGGCTGACGCCTTGGTTCAGCCACCGTTCAGCTTGCCAGGCGTATCGCCGGAGGCGACGAAGAGGCGCGCGCCTCCGTTTGGGCGCCAAGGAACAGCAGCCATGAAGATGAAACTCATCGCCAGCGTCGCCGCTCTGGTCGGCGCCCTGTCGCTTGGCGTCGGTTCGGTCCAGGCGGCGCCACACTTTAGCGGCGGTGGCGGCGGCCATTTCGCCGGTGGTCACGTGGGCGGGGGTCATTTCGCCGGCACGGCCGGCGGGCGTTTCGCCGGACGGAGCTGGGCCGGCCACGGCTGGCATGGTCACGATCACGACGGTGACGGCTGGCGCGGGCGCGGCTTCTGGGGCGGCTGGGGTTGGGGTCCCGGATGGGGCTGGGGCGACCCGTTCTTCTGGGGCGGCGTTGGCTTCGTCGCCGGCTATGATCTCGCGCCCTACGGCTACGGCGATCCCTATGACGATTCTTATGACGCACCGGCCAGCGCCGCGCCGCCTCCGGGCTATGACTGCGACGGATGGCGCTGGGACGCCGGCCAGAACCGCTACGTCGCGGCCAAGGTCGCCTGTAACTAGAAATTCCTCGCGGCGGACCGGGGCAAGTGATCCTCCCCTGCGAACGGGGGAGGGGGACCCCGAAGGGGTGGAGGGGGCGGCCGACAGACAGCCGTCGCATGGCCCTTGCCTCCCTCCCCGGCTTCGCCGGTACTCCCCCCGTTTCACGGGGGGAGATCAAAACGCGCCTCATTCACACGTCAGATTCATCGCCGACCCCGATCTAGTTGATCGCGTCGAGCACTTCGACATCCGGCCGGCCGGCCATGAGCGCGCCCATTTCGCGGCCGATCTCGCGGAAGTGGTCCGACGCGCGATGGGCTTCCACGGCGGCCTGATCCTCGTAGAGTTCGAGCACCTTATAGGTATCCGGCTCGGTCCGGCTTCGAGCAAGCTGATACAGATGATTGCCGGGCTCGTCGGCGCGCACCTTGGCCGCGAGGCGCAGGAACACGGCCTCGAAGTCCGGGCCCTTGCCCGCCTGCACCTTGATCGTCGCCACTACGCCCAGCATCGCCATCTCCTCGTTTGAAGTCGGGAGCGATGTTAGAGGCGCCAGGCGGCCTTCGGCAACGCCTGCCGCACCGCGCCGCTCAGCTCGCCTTGGCCGGGTGGCCTTCGGCCGAGGCCTTGCGCGCGGCTTCCAGTTCGGCGCCTTGCGGCCCATCCAGCGCTTCGCGGGCCTCTTTGGCCTTGCCGGCGACCTTGCCGCTCTTGGCGAAGGCGGCCTGCTCGGCGTCAAATCGGCGAGCGGCCTCATAGTCGCCCTCGCCCCACTCAGGCTTGTTCGATCGCTTGTCGTCCATCGGGCGCCTCCAGTACTTTTCTAGTGAACAGGAAAGCCCCCAGAGCGCGGCGGGGTTCCGAGCCGAGCTTAGATCAGGATTGGCCGTGCCAGCCGTAAGCCACCCACGAATGGCCGCCGACGTTGTGGGCCTCGATGACATCGGCATCGCCGGTCCTCGAGTGACCGCGGGCGCGGGGGACGAATCCGGCTATCGCGACGACGGCGGCGCCGACGACGCCGACCACGATCAGGCAAGCCGCGAGCATGGCCGCCACGACGACGCCGACAACGCCCGCGATCGCCCAGGCGCCGGCCGCGCCAATCCAGCCAAGACCGCGTCCGGCGGAAGCACGCGGCGTCCAGGAAGGTCCGGTGGCGGTCATCTTGGATCTCTCCAATCGCGAGGCGCGGTGTTCTTCGGCTTGCAATCCGTGTTCGTCAACCGTTTCTAAGGCCCAAGAATGGGCGCCCGCCCGCCGGCGTTCGACCACGGGATCGGCATGACCAAGACTGAACGCGCCAGCGACCGCTGGAGTTTCTGGATCGACCGCGGGGGCACGTTCACCGACGTTATCGGGCGCTCGTCCGACGGCGCGCTCCACGCGCTGAAGCTTCCATCCCGGTCGTCGACCTACGCGGACGCCGCCGTCGAGGCCATGCGCCGCCTGCTCGAACTGGCCCCCGACGAGCCGTTTCCCGCCTCGCGCGTCGCCGCCATTCGCGTCGGCACGACCGTCGCCACCAATGCGCTTCTGGAGCGCACCGGCGCCAAGACCTTGCTGGTCTGCACCCAGGGTTTCGCCGACGTTCTGGCGATCGGCGATCAGACCCGACCGAAACTCTTCGCCCTCGATATCGAGCGGCCCACGCCGCTCTATGCCGGCGTCATCGAAGCGAGCGAGCGGCTCGCGGCCGATGGCAGCGTGGTCACGCCGCTGGATGAGGCGGCGCTGGCTATGGCTCTGGCGAATGCGGCGCGGGACGGCTTCGAGAGCGTCGCCATCGCCTTCCTGCATAGCGACCTCGATCCCCGTCACGAAATCCTCGCCGCCGACCTCGCCCGCGCCGCCGGCTTCGCCTGTGTCGCCCTCAGCAGCGAGGTCTCGCCCCTGCCCAAGTTCGTCGAGCGGGCGGAGACGACGGTCATCGACGCCTATCTGACGCCGCCGCTGCGGGCCTACGCCGGGGATCTTTCCCGCGCGGTTGCCGGCGCCGATCTCTCATTCATGACCTCCGGCGGCGGCCTCGC
>DATCEL010000214.1:0-4347 GCA_036510115.1 Caulobacteraceae bacterium | reverse complement strand
ATCGTCGGTGGCGACGCCGCCGCGTCCACGCCCGCAGCCATGACGAACCGCACCCGCTCAAGCTCGGTGATGTCGGTCAGCGGGTCGCCATCGATGGCGATGATATCGGCGGATTTTCCCGGCGCGATCGTTCCGGCCAGGTCAGTGATGTCGAGGAGTTCGGAAGCTGTGACCGTCGCCGCTTTTATCGCGTCGGCGTTGGTCATGCCGGCGGCGACCATCAGGGCGAATTCGCGTGCATTCTGACCGTGAGGGCCCACGCCCATGTCTGTGCCGAAGGCGATCCTGACGCCGGCGCGGTAGGAGCGTCCCAAGGCCTCACTTATCCGCTCGCCGACCACGAGCGCCTTCTCGCGCTGAGCCGGGGTCAGCACGTCGCCCCCCTGGGCCATGGCGAATACGGTCGCGCCCGCGATCAGGGTCGGGGTGTGGAAAGCGCGACGTTCGAGAAACAGCCGGATCGATTCGTCGTCGAGGAAACTACCGTGCTCGATCGAATCGACGCCGGCGGAGAGGGCGGCGTTGATCCCCGCCAGGCCATGCGCATGGGCCGAAACCCTGCGGCCGAGGTTGTGTGCGGTGTCGATGATCGTCGTCAGCTCCTCGGTGGTGAACTGCTGGTCGATACCGGCGCGCAGATTGGAGAGCACCCCGCCGGTGGCCGCGAACTTGACCGCGTCGGCGCCTTGGGCGACCTGGGCGCGGACCGCGCGGCGGCAACCATCGACGCCGTCGCAGACGCCGATGGACGACTGCACGCAGGCGCAGACATCATTTCGAAAGCCATAGGTCTGGCCGTGGCCGCCGGTCGGCGACAGGATCGCGCCGACGCAGAGGATGCGCGGGCCAGGAACCTTGCCCTCGGCCACCGCTTCGCGCAGGGCGTAGATCACCTCGGGTTTGCGCGCGCCCAGGTCGCGTACAGTGGTGAAGCCGGCGTTCAGGGTCAGGCGCGCTCGGTAAGCCCCGTCGAGCCCGACCTTGGGATCGGAGTCCTCGACAAAGCGCAGGCGCTGTCCGGGCCCCAGTTGCCCGGTCAAATGCACGTGGCAGTCGATCAGGCCGGGAAGGACGAAACTGTCCTTGAGGTCGATGAGCCGGGCGCCCTCGGACGGATCGACGAAGCCGGCGGCGACGGCGGTGATCTTGCCGCCCTCGACGCGGATGGTCTGTCGCACCTTCGGGGCCTGACCGGGGTCGGCGAGCAAGCGGCCGGCGTGGATGACAATCTCGTCCGGTTTGGTCGCCATGGTCACACCCCGCGCCTCATGTCCTCGGGCTTATACGCTTAGGCGGGCGCCTTGTCCGAGTGAGCGTCAGCTCCAGGGATCGTTCGGGTTCGTGGGCGGCCGCGGCTTGCGTTTCAGCGCGCGCCTCAACGGCTCGAGGCGAATTTCGGCCAGAAAGAAGCCGCCGGCCACGCCAATCATGAGCGCCACCGCCGAATGGGCGGAATCAAGCGGCAGGCTCAAAAGGGGAGGCAGCAAGTGCGGCGGCATGGAGACTCCGTGGACTGCGTCGGCTCGGCGGGTTCGAATGGGCGATCAGCCGGGCCGGATCAAGCGTGTCCGCGTTCACTTTCCACCTCAGCGCGCAAATGCCGCACCTCGAAGTCATCGCTGAACCGCGATCGTTCAGATGTTCATCGCCGTGCGCTGGACGAGGGCGGCGACCGAGGCAGAGCCGATCGCGCCAACTTCATCGTGGAGCCAGCACTCGGCGATGGCAATACCGTCCGTAGCCTGATGATTGACGACCTCGAAGCCGATCCATTCACCCACCAGCGGACGATGCAGATAGAGGGTCGCGTCGCTGTTGATCCAGGCGAGGCCCTTCTCGCCGGCGTTGGCGTAGGGACTGGCGAAATCGACCGCCAGAGCCGCGCGCACGAACGGGGTCAGGGTCTCGCCGCCAATCAGATCGCGAGTCTCTCGCATCCATAGCCGCCGCGCGCCGAGCGAACCAAAGCGGCCGACGATGGGTCGGGTCTCCCACACGCCGCCGAGATCGCCGGGCCCCGTGGGCGGCGGCGCAATGGCGTCCGGGGCCGGCGCGTCCCAGCCAGGCGGCGACCACACCGCGCCAGGTGGATTGGCCGTGCGCCGCAAAAGCTGGCAGGTGGCGCGCGCCACCGAAACGCCGCCGCTGACGAATTCCGCGTCGATGACCTTGATCCGGCGGCCCTCGCGCACCGGCCGAACGATGACCTCGGCCGGGGATAGGTCCGGCAGGCGGTAGAGGTCGGTGGTCAGGCGGGCAGGGGTGAAATCGGGGCCTCCGTGCAGGCGTTCGATCTCGTGGCCAAGCAGGCCGATGACCACCCGCGCATGCAAGGAGGTCGCGCTCCACGGCCCGCGGCTGACCGCGCCCGGCTGGAAGCGGTCGCCATCGCCATCACGAACGAAGAAAGGTTCGGCGTTCATCAGCGCCTGGACTATAGGACGGCGCAGCGGGAGGCGAGCGCTCCGCGACGGATTGAGGGAGGGTGAGAGCGATGAAGTACGAGATTTCCGGCACGGTGATGCAAACCGTGGGCGTCGATCTTTCGCCGGGCGAAACCGTCTACAGCCAGACGGCGACCATGTCGTGGATGACCGACGGTGTGCGCATGCAGACCAACACCGGCGGCGGGCTGTTCGCGGGCATCAAGCGCAGCCTCTCTGGCGGCAGTTTCTTCGTCACTGACTTCACCGCCGAGAGCGGGGCCGGCCATGTGGCCTTCGCGCCGCGCTTTCCGGGCACGATCCTCGCCCGCACCCTGGCCGCCGGAGAATCGCTGATTTGCCGCAAGGAGACCTTTCTCGCCGCCGAGAAGTCGGTGACCTTCGAGATCGCCTGGCAGCAACGCATCGGCGCCGGATTCTTTGGCGGGGCCGGCTTTATCCTCCAGCGGGTCACCGGCCCCGGCACGGTGTTTCTCGATCTCTCCGGCGAGGTCGTCAGCAAGATCCTTGGCGCCGGCGAGCGCCTGTTTGTCCACGCCGGCCATGTGGGCGTGCACGAGCCGACCGTGTCATTCGACATCCAGATGGTGCCGGGCTTTGGCAACATCCTCTTCGGCGGCGAAGGCCTGTTCCTCGCCAGCCTCACCGGCCCGGGCCAAGTCCATCTGCAGTCGATGCCGATCATGAACCTGGCCGAGGAGATCGCCCGCTATCTGCCGCAGAGCGGCCAGCGCAGCGCCGGCGCGGCGATGGGCAGCATGGCCGCTGGCGGGGCCATGGGCGGCATCCTCGGCGGTCTGTTCAGCGACAACAGCTAGACCTCGGGCGGATGATCCGCATCGGGGTCGATTTCGGCGGCAGCAAGATCGAGGCCGCGGCCCTGGGCGCCGGCGGCGGATATCTGGCGCGTCGCCGGATCAACAATCCCAGGACCTATAAAGGCGCGATCGAGGCTGTGGCGGCGCTCGTCGCCGAAATCGAGCGGGAGGCCGGCGACGGAGGCGTCGTGGGCGTCGGCGCACCGGGCTCGGTCTCGCCGCTGACGGGCCGGATGCGCAACGCCAATTCAACCTTCCTCAACGGACGGCCTTTCCGAGAAGACCTCGAGGCGGCGCTCAGCCGACCCATCCGCCTGGCCAATGACGCCAACTGTCTGGCGCTTTCCGAGGTCTCCGACGGCGCGGCCGTGGGAGCGGCAGTGACCTATGCGGTGATCCTCGGCACGGGCTGCGGCGGCGGACTGACCATCGACGGTCGGCTCGTCGAGGGCGCATCCGGGATCGCCGGCGAGTGGGGTCATACGCCCCTCCCCTGGCCCGAAGCTGACGAGACCCCTGGCCCCGCCTGCTGGTGCGGCCTCAACGGCTGCCTGGAGACCTGGATCTCCGGCTCGGGGCTAACCCGCGATCATGCGGCGGTGACCGGCGAAACGCTGACGGCGGAGGCGATCGTCGCCGCCGCGCGGGCGGGCCACGAGATGGCCAAGGCGAGCGTCGAGCGCTATCTGGGGCGTCTCGGCCGAGGGCTGGCGATGATCTGCAACATCCTTGATCCAGACGTGTTCGTCTTCGGCGGCGGCCTCTCCAAGACCTGGGAGATTTACGAGCGTCTGCCGGAGAAGATCGCGCCGTTTGTGTTCGCCGATGGCTGGATGGGCCGCCTAGCGCCGGCAAAATGGGGTGACGCCTCGGGTGTGCGCGGCGCCGCGCGGCTTTGGGAGACGCCATGACTCTCGAGGTTCTTCGGGCCGACGCGCGCGAGGCGCGGCCGTGGAAGAACGGCGGCGGGGCGACATGGGAAATCGCCGCCCATCCTCCGGGCGCCGATCTGGCGAACTTCGACTGGCGCGTTAGCCTGGCGGTGGTCGAAACCGGCGGACCGTTCTCGACCTTTCCGGGCGTCG
>DATCEL010000213.1:0-2897 GCA_036510115.1 Caulobacteraceae bacterium | reverse complement strand
TGGTGGACAGCGGCGGCCGGTCATTCATGGACCGCTTTCACCCCGCCAGCGACTTGGCGCCACGTGATGTGGTGGCGCGGGCGATCGCCGCCGAAGCCGCGCGCGGTGAGACGGTGTTCCTCGACGCCCGGACGGCGCTTGGCGCTGCCTTCGCCGAACATTTCCCGGCCGTCTTCGAGGCGTGCCGCGCCGCGGGGCTCGATCCGCGCGTCGATCCAATCCCGGTCAAACCGGCGGCGCACTACCACATGGGCGGCGTCGCCGCCGACGCCTGGGGCCGAACCTCGCTCTCAAGCCTGTTCGCGGTCGGAGAGACCGCTTCGAGCGGCGTGCATGGAGCCAATCGTCTGGCGTCCAACTCCCTGCTCGAGGCCGTGGTGTTCGGACGCCGCGCCGGCGAAGCCGCGCGCGCGGCGATCAGCTCGACGCGCCCAGCGATGGCGGTCGGACACGCCCCGGCTACGCCCGCCGCCGCCCTTGCCGCGCTCAGGCGACGGATGACCGACCAGGCGGGCGTCACGCGCGATTCCAGTGGGCTGACCGACCTCGTTGACTGGATTGACCGTCAGACCCGCACCCACGGTCTCGCCCTTCCCTTCGTGACCGCCAGGCTGGTCGCCTCGGCCGCCCTGGCCCGCCGCGAGAGCCGGGGCGCGCACTTCCGCGCCGACTACCCAACCTCGCTCGACCTTGGCCTGCACAGCCGCCTCAGGTCGGAGCCTGTGGTCGCACCTCGGACCCGCGCCGCTTGAACGGGCTTCCCGACCTGCTCATCGAACCGATGGTGCGCGCCGCCCTGGCCGAGGACCTCGGCCGAGCCGGCGACATCACCTCAAACGCCTGCATCCCGCCGGACGCCCGGCTGAGCGCGGTCTTCGCCGCCCGTCAGAGCGGGGTGGTCGCCGGGCTCGACTGCGCGCGTCTGGCCGTAAAGCAGCTCGATCCTCTGGCGCGTTTCGAAGTTCGGATCGCCGACGGCGCGCGCGCGAACGCTGGGGCCGTCCTCGCCGAGGTGGAGGGGAACGCCCGCGCCTTGCTCGCGGCCGAACGTACGGCGCTCAATCTCATCTGCCGGCTCTCCGGGATCGCCACGCTCACCGCGCGGTTCGTCGCCGAGACCCATGGGACCAAAGCCAGGATCGTGGATACCCGCAAGACCACGCCAGGATTGCGGAGCCTGGAAAAATACGCCGTTCTCTGCGGCGGCGGCGCCAATCACCGCTTCGGCCTCGATGACGCGATCCTGATCAAGGACAATCATGTCGCGGCCTGCGGCGGCGTCGCCGAGGCGGTCCGTCGGGCCCGCTCTTCGGTTGGCCAGATGGTCAAGGTCGAGGTCGAGATCGATCGCCTGGACCAACTCGACGAAGCGCTGGCCGAGGGGCCGGACATCGTCATGCTGGACAACTTTTCTCTGGCCGAGATGGCTGAAGCGGTGCGCCGGATTGCCGGCCGGGCTCTCGTCGAGGCGTCGGGCGGGGTGGACCTCGCCACCGTGCGCGCGATCGCCGAAACCGGGGTCGATCTGATCAGCGTTGGCGCCCTCACTCATTCGGCGCCCATCCTCGACATCGGCCTGGACGTCACGTCCTAGGCAGTGAGGGGCCAGGTCCGGTTACAGCGCGGCCGCGGCCGTTTCGACCGCCGTGCGCCGCTCGTCCGCCGACCGCGACATCAAGCGTCGGACGCGCTCCACGACCACCGGCGGCGCGCTCTCGGGTCGGCCGGCGTCGAACGGGGGAGCGGGCGCATATTCCAGGGTGAGTTGGATGGCCTGGGCGACCTCATCCCCGGCCAGCTCGGCGGCCAAGGTCAAGGCGAAGTCGATGCCGGCGGTGACGCCGCCGCCGGTGATCGCATTGCCGTCACGCACGACGCGGCCGTCGTCGGGAACGGCGCCAAAACGGGTCAGCAAGTCGCGCGCCGCCCAATGACATGCCGCCCGCTTCCCCTTCAGCAACCCAGCCGCGCCGAGAACGAGAGAGCCGGTGCAAACCGATGTGACGAAGCGGGCGGTCGCCGCCAGGCGGCGAATCTCCGCGACAAACGCCTCGTCGAGCATGGCGGCGTTGGTCCCGCCGCCCCCCGGCACGCACAGTACGTCACAGGTCTCGATGTCGGCCAGTCGGCCCAGACCCGAGAATGCCAGCCCGTCGGCTTCGATCGTCCCGCCGCCCAGGCTAGCGACTCGCACCAACGCCCCCGGCAGGCGTGAGAGCACCTGATGCGGACCGGTGAAATCGAGCTGGGTCACGCCCGGGAAAATGGCGAACAGGATCGTGGTCGTCGCGTCGGTCATTCGCGGCCTCTAGCGTAGCCGCCAGCTTAGCCGTGTCGATGCGAACTGTCAGGTGAAGAAGACGTGGCCGCCCAGGCGGACCGCGCCTCTGGGGGCCCGCCCGTCCGCGGCGTGGAACGATGTCGCATTGCCGACCAGGGTCATCACGTAGCCGCCAAGCGCGCGCTCCGCCACCCTGTGGGCGTCCAGCCAAGCGTATTGCTCGCGCCGCCCGTGCATGGCCCCGTTGCAGACAAAGCTGAATTGGCACTCGCCGCGTTTGGCGCCTTGAAAGACGACCGCGCACACGCTCCGCGGATAACCCGCCCGGCGGGTGCGATTGAGCACCACCTGGGCGACCGCGGCGCGACCGGCGATGCTTTCGCCGCGGGCCTCGTAGTAGACGGCGGCGGCCAGGCAATCGAGCGCGCCCGGCGTCGAGGCGGCCCGCGATTCGGTCAACGCCTTCGGCTTGACGGCGACATGGAGGGTGGTTGCAGACGTGATCGCCGCCGCCGACGGCGCGGCGGCCGCCTGGGCATAGCCCGTCTGGGCGGCCACGGCATAGACCTTCTCTGGCCTGGACTGGACGTCGCCGGCTAGGCAGACGCCGCTGACC
>DATCEL010000212.1:0-4444 GCA_036510115.1 Caulobacteraceae bacterium | reverse complement strand
AGCGAGGCGTCCTGCGTCTTGTAGACCAAGACGTTCTGGACGATTTCAGCCGGCAGCAGGGTGAAGCTGACGCTGCGGCCGACCACGCTGTACTGGTCGAGGATGAACCAGTCGCCAGTGGCGACGTTGTGGCCGTCGATGGTGACGTTGGTCAGGCTGGGCGACGTGCCGCGGATGCTGACCCGGTCGGCTTCATCGAAGCCGCCTTCACCGCCAGCGGCGCCCTGAATGGCGACGCCCGGCAGGCGCTGCAGCGCGTCGGCGATGTTCTTGTCGGGGAGTTTGCCGATGTCGGTGGCCGAGATGGCGTCGACCGAGTTTTCGCTGACGCGCTTGATGGCGATGGCTTTCTCCAGCGACTGGCGAATGCCGGGAACGACGACCTCCTGGACGGTGGTGCCGCTGTTCGCGTCGGCGGCCATGGCCGAATCAACCGAAATGGCTAGAGCGGCGAGGCTCGCCGAGCCGATCAGCAGGGTTCTGCGAAATTTCATACTTCTAGTCTCCCCCTAGAGAGCCGCGCGGCTCTTCGTCAAATGCCAATAAGATACCAATTCGACACGTCCGGGAGCTGAGACGCAGAGCTACTCGCCCGGTTCATCGCGAGATTGTCACAACATTTGGCCTATGCGCAAGCCCAAATCGTGTAAATCTAATACCAATCAGATTTTGGTATGCAAGGGCTGCCCGGTCGTGGCACAAATGGATCGGACGACCGGGTCTGTTCGTTGTCGTCCGAACGCAGTGGGGCAATCGAATGAAGGGCTTAAAGTGGCGGCGTCGCTATCTCGACTGATCGGCGAGCTGGGTGAGCAGGCGCCCGGGCCGCTGTACCAGCAGCTGCACCGCGCCCTGCGCCAAGCCATCGCCAACAAGCAACTGGCGCCGGACGAAGCTTTACCGGCGGAACGAGACATGGCTCAGGATCTGGGCGTGTCGCGGATCACCGTGCGCAAGGCGCTTGACGCCTTGGCCGACGAGGGCCTGGTCACCCGCCGCCATGGCGCGGGCACGTTCGTCGCCGCCCGCGTCGAGAAGAGCTTTTCCAAGCTGTCGTCGTTCACCGAGGACATGCTCGCGCGCGGGCGCGTTCCCCGGAGCGCCTGGCTGCGTCGCTCCGATGGCGCGGTGACGCCGGAGGAGGCGATGATCCTGGGCCTCAGCCCGGCGACGCCCGTCTATCGCTTCAGCCGCATCCGTTTCGCCGACGATGCGCCCATGGCCTTGGAGCACACCACGGTTCCCTTCTTTTGCCTGCCTTCCAAGGAGGCGGTGGAGACGTCTCTTTATGCGGCTCTCGAGCGCCATGGGCACCGGCCGGCGCGGGCCCTGCAACGATTGCGCGCGGTATTGTTCACCGACGATCAGGCTCAGTTGCTGAATGTCCACCAGGGCGCCCCGGGACTGTTGATCGAGCGTCGCGGGTTTTTGCGCGACGGACGAGCGGTGGAGTTCACCCAGTCCTACTATCGCGGCGACGCCTATGATTTCGTCGCCGAGCTGAACGACGGGGCGGTATGAGCCCAGGCGCGACGCATATGTTTCGCGAGGCGGCCGAGGCGCCCGCCCGCGTAGGAGCTCAACTGAGCGCCAACCAGGAGCGCGTAAGCGTCCTGACCGATCGCCTGCGCCGAAGGCCGCCGCGGGCGGTGACGACGCTGGGCCGCGGCAGCTCCGACAATGTCGCCACCTTCGCCCGCTATTTGATCGAAACCCGTCTGGGTGTCATGACCGCCTCGTCCTCGCCGTCGGTGAGTTCGGTCTACGAGGCCGCGCCCGACATGGGTGACACGGTCTGTCTGGTCATTTCCCAATCGGGCCGCAGCCCGGATCTGCTCGCGGCGGCTCAGGCCCACGCCGCGGCCGGCGCCTTGGTCGTCGCCCTGGTCAATGACGAGGCCTCGCCCCTCGCGGCCTTGGCGGACGTGACCATCCCGCTGAAGGCCGGTCCGGAACTCAGCGTCGCGGCAACCAAGTCATTCATCACCGGTCTCAGCGCGGTCGCGCAGATCGTCGGCTGCTGGAGCGAAGATGCGACGCTCATCGAGGCCGTCGAAGATCTTCCGAGCCAGCTCGCCAAGGCCTGGGCGCTGGATTGGAGCGCGGCCATCGCGCCCCTGGCCCGCGCGGAACATCTCTATGTTGTCGCCCGGGGGCTGGGTTATGCGATCGCCCAGGAGGCGGCGCTGAAATTCAAGGAGACCTGCGGTCTGCATGCCGAGGCGTTCAGTTCCGCCGAAATCAGGCACGGCCCGATGGCCTTGGTCGGACCGTCGTTCCCGGTTCTGGCGTTCACCCAGGATGATGAGACCGAGGAGGGCGTCGAGGCCGCGGTGACGGCGTTTACCCGTCAGGGCGCGTCGGTGGTTCAGGTCGGCGGCGGCGAGGCGGCCGGCGTTTTGCGCCTGCCGGCGGTCAAGGGCCATCCGGCGCTGGAGCCCATCGGCCAGATCCAAAGCTTCTATCGTTTGGCGGAGCAACTCTCACGGGCGCGGGGGTTCGACCCGGACCGGCCGTTGCATCTCGCCAAGGTCACCGAGACCCTCTGATGGATTTTGCCCTCGTCAACGGCCAGGTGATGACCGACCGTGGTCTGGAGGACGGACTTGCGGTGCTGGTCGTCGATGGTCGCTTCGCCTCCGTCGGACCGGTCCGGGACGTGCCGGCGGGCGTCCAACGCCTCGACCTCCAGGGCGGTCTCTTGCTGCCGGGCTTCATCGACATCCAGGTCAACGGCGGCGGCGGCGTGCTGTTCAACGATTCGCCGACCCCGGAGGCGATCGCCGCCATCGGCGCCGCGCACCGCCGGTTCGGGACCACCGGCTTCCTGCCGACGCTGATCTCCGACGAACTCGCCGTGGTCGGCGCGGCGATGCGCGCTGTCCGCGAGGCCATGGCCCGCGGCACGCCCGGCGTACTCGGCGCACATATCGAAGGGCCGTACCTCAACACCGAACAGAAGGGCATCCACGACGCGGCCCGGCTGCGCCGGATGGACGACGAGGGCTTGGCCCTGCTGACTTCGCCGGGCGTCGGTCGCACGCTGGTGACTCTGGCGCCCGAGGTGGCCGGCACGGCGATGATCGAGCGCCTGACGGCGGCGGGCGTGATCGTCTCGGCGGGTCATACCAACGCCACCTACGCCCAGACCGTGGCCGGGTTCGACGCCGGCATGACCGGCATTACGCACCTGTTCAACGCCATGTCGCCGATCGCCAGCCGCGAGCCGGGCGTGGTCGGCGCGGCGCTGACCGACCCTCGGTCCTGGTGCGGGATCATTGTCGACGGAAGCCACGTCGATCCGGTGGTCCTCAAGCTGGCGCTCCGCTGCCGTCCGCCGGAGCGGTTCATTCTGGTGACCGACGCCATGCCGTGCGTCGGCTCGGCCCAGCGCACCTTCATTCTGCAAAACAAGACCATCACCGTGCGCGACGGCGCCTGTTTCGATTCGCGCGGGCGTCTGGCCGGTTCGAACCTCGACATGGCGACGGCGGTGCGCAACGCGGTGGGTCTCCTGGGCCTCGGCCTCGCCGACGCCTCGCGCATGGCCAGCGGCAATCCGGCGCGGTTTCTCGGTCTTGGCGATGTGGTCGGGCGAATCGCTCCCGGCCTCCGCGCCGATCTGGTGCTCCTCGATGAGGATCTGAGTGTGCGCCGGACGTGGATCGGCGGGCGGCAAGACGAGGATGTGTCGCCGGCTCTGCGCGCGGCCGGCGATGGGTGACAACACTCCGCGGAGGTGGGGGCTCCTAGGCGTCGTCATCCTCTTCCTCGCCGTCCCGGCCGCCGCGCAGAGGCTATCGGTCGACGTCGTCCCCAAGCCACTGAGCGTGGAGGCCGGATCGGGCGGAGCGGTTTGGGTGCGGGCGGGGACGCCGATCGTCGTTCCGCCGGGCGACGGCGGAGCGTTGCGGACCGCGCGCTGGTTCGCCGAACTCGCGCTACGCTCCCGCGGTCTCCGCCTCGCGCCTGGCGCGCCGGCCGCCGGCCAACGCGCGGCGATCGTCTTCAAACGCGAACCCGGCGCCGTCGATAGCGAAGCCTACACGCTCGACATTGGCCGCGGCCGCATCGTCGTCGCTGCCTCGTCGGACGCCGGCTTGCTTTATGGGGCGGTGACGCTCTGGCAACTGATGACCGCCGACGAGGCGAGAGGCCCCGTCCGGCTGGAAAGCCTCGCCATCATCGACCGGCCCAGGTTCGCCTGGCGCGGCCTGCTGCTGGATTCGGCGCGCCACATGCAGTCACCGACCTTCATCCTCAAGACCCTCGACTGGATGGCGCTCCACAAACTCAATGTCCTCCAGTGGCACCTGACCGACGATCAAGGTTGGCGTCTGCCGGTCGCGGGATATCCACGGCTCACCAGTGTCGGGGCCTGGCGCGTTCCGGCGAGCCTTGGGCCGCCGGCGATGGATCCGAAGACCGGCAAGCCGAGGCTCTA
>DATCEL010000211.1:0-4266 GCA_036510115.1 Caulobacteraceae bacterium | reverse complement strand
AGGCGCGAGCGCCTTCATAACCGCGTCCGGCCAAGTGATAGGCTGACCACAAGGCCCAGGGCGCGAGCAGCAACAGGGCGACGGCGGAAACGCGTTGGCCGATGAAATGCCCGACCCCATGCTTGGCGGAGCCCAGACCGCGCGCGCGCCGCAAAGGTGTGGTCAGGTCACTCATTCAAAGCCTTCCGCCGGCCGCCAGGGCGAACCAGAAGGCCAGATCGACAATCGCGGCGAAGGCGAAGGCGCTCCAGGCCGTGGCGTCGGCGGTCTTGGGCGCGAAGCCGAACCCGATGTCCCAGGCCAGATGGCGCACGCCGTTGGCCAAGTGGAAGAGCAGGGCCAGGGTGATCAGGAAGAGGACGATGAGGCCCAAGGGCGTATGCAGCGCCCCGGCGTAGCTGGCGAAGGTCTCCGCGCCGGCGTGGAGGGCGAATATCCAACCGACGAGAATGAGCATGCCGAAATAGATCGCCAGGCCGGCGAGGCGGTGCAGGATCGACGCCGCCATGGTGATATGTGGGCGCCACACCTGCCAGTGCGGCGACAAGGGACGCGCCCCTATCGGCCGGGAACTTTCCGCCATCGAGCGCCCAATATCCCTTCCGCTATCGCGAACGGATGTTTAGGGCGTCCGCCCGGAGTGTCAACGAAGCGTCGACGCCTTTGGCGCCGCGCGGGCTGCTTCAGATCAGGCGATGATCGCCTTGCGCCGGCGCAAGGCGAAGCCGACCGCGCCAAATCCGGCCAGCAACAAGGCCCAGGTCCCGGGCTCGGGCGTTCCGGCCGCCGAGAGGCTGAAGTTGTCGAAGTCGCCTTGGCCGCCACCGGTGTTCGCGGCATCGATCCCGATTGTCTGACCGCTCGTCAGGGCGAGGAAGGTGGCTTGGTATTCCGTCCAATTCCCCTGAGTCACCGGCCCGAGCGGCGTGGCCGCGACATCCGTCGAGCCGCCGATCACCAAATCGACGACGTTGATGGGCAGAAGCTGGTCATTCCGCCAGCCCTCGAAGAAGGTAAGCGTGTAGGTGTCGCCGGCCACGGTCGTTGCCCCCAAGGTCTGGGAGAAGGTCCCGCCGTTGGAATAGGCCACCGTCGATCCATCTTCGCCGCCAGCTGTATTGAAGAAGACGCTTGTCGAGTTCCCCGGCTGCCATTGCCCCGTGTTGCCGGTGACCGTCCAGCCGGAGATGGAGCCGGCGTTGTATTGACAGCCCACCACGGCGCCGCATCCCGCGGTCAGCGGATACCCGCCCGCGGGCGGGGTTTCGAAAGAAGGATTGACGATGGTGATCGCGCTCGCCTGAGCGCTGGCGGCGAGGACGGCCAGCGCGGCGCCGGCCAGGAGACTACGAAATGTCCACATTCGTCCAACTCCACCGAACTACAACGTCATCTCCCCCACCCGCTTTTTGCCACGGTCGGGCTATGGGCGCAACCGCGTCAGCCATACCTGCGAGCGCATTTCCTCCATCCGCGAGGTCGCGCGCTGGAATTCGAACGCCTGGTCTCCCGCCCGATAGATTTCGGCGGGCGACCCCGCCGCCAGAACCACAAGCCGCGCATTCGCCTCGTAGAGCGTGTCGATGAAGGTCGCCAGGCGCTTAGCCTGGTCTCGCTGGTCGGGGCCAAGTTTCGGGATCGCCTCCACGAACACGGTGTGAAATCGCGCCGCGATCGCCAGATAGTCCGACGGACCCAGAGCATGGACGCACAGGCTGGCGAAATGGGCGCGCAACATGCCGCTGGTGGCGCGCGGCCAGTGCTGGGCGCGGCCCAGAACCTCGATCGTCGCCCCGATCTCGGCGTCGCCGCCCAGAAGCTCGCGCCACAGCGCGTCGAAATGAGCCTCGTTGTCGGGGTCGATCGGCGAAAGCCAGGTTCGCGCGGCGCGCAGACGATCCAGGCGCCAGTCATGATCGCCGCCGACGGGCGTGATTTCCATCCGCTCTTCGAGCATGGCGATGAAAGGCAGGAACAGCTGGCGGTTGACACCGTCTTTGTAGAGATCGCCCGGCGGCCGGTTGGACGTCGCCACCAGGGTCACGCCGCGCGCGAACAGGGCTTCGAACAGGCGGCCTAAAATCATCGCATCGGCGATGTCGGTGACGGCGAGCTCGTCGAAGCACAACAGGCTCGCCTCCCTGGCGATCAGGGCGGCGACCGGTGCGATCGGATCGTCGCCGCGGCCGCGGCCGAACCGGGCGCGCCGGTCATTCCGGTCGCCGTTTCGCCACTGATTCGCCAGGCGGTGAACCCTGGCCATGAACACATGGAAATGGACGCGCTGTTTGGTCCTGGCGAGCGCGGCGGCGAAGAACAGGTCCATGAGCATGGATTTGCCACGCCCGACCGGCCCCCAGAGGTAGACGCCGTGCTGACCCCGCGCCTTGCCGAACAAGCCTTTTCCGTCGGCGGCCAGGTCGGATTCCAATCGCGTCAGGGCCTCGAGCGCCGCCGTCTGGCCCGGATCGGGCGAGATCAGGCCCTGGTCGAGCTTTTCCTGATAGGCGGCGCGCAACCCCATGGCGCCGGTTAGACCGGCGGGGCTTGGATCACAACCGGGGCCCCCTTGCGGTCGGGGGCGAGGCGCGGTCAACTTGTGTCCATGATCGTGCCCGCCGTCGGCGATTTCCGCCTGAACACCGAAGCCGACACCGCGAAGTTCGGGGCGGCGATCGCCGGTGCGCTGAAGAAGGGCGAGGCGGTGTGCCTGACCGGTCCCCTCGGCGCGGGCAAGTCGGTGTTGGCGCGCGGGCTGATTTTGCGAATTTCGCCCGACGAGCGCGATGTGCCCAGCCCGACCTTCACCCTGGCGCAGTTCTATCGCGGCGAGAAACTGGCCATCGCCCACTTCGATCTCTATCGCCTGCAGCGGGCCGATGAAGCCTTCGAACTCGGCCTGGACGAAGCGTTGGCGGAGGGCGCGGCGGTAATCGAATGGGCCGAAAAGCTCGGCCGCCATCTGCCGCGCCATCGGCTGGATATCGACATGGCGATCGACGGCGAGACGCGGCATGTGCGCCTGGCGCCCCACGGCGCCTGGGAGGACCGCGCGCTTGCTCTCTGAACGCGAGGAGGCGCGGCGCGCGTTTCTCGGCCGCGCCGGCATGGGCGAGGCCACGCGCGAGGCTCTGGCCGGCGACGCCTCGACACGGCGCTACGAACGCATCCATAGGCCGGTCGGCCCACCTTTGATCTTCATGGACCAGCCACCGTCGGCCGAGACCCAGCCGTGCCCGCCGGGGGCTTCGGCCGCCGAACGCGCGGCGCTCGGCTACAACGCCCTGGCGCGCCTGGCGGCGGGCAGGGTGGAGGCCTTTGTCGCCTGCGCCGGCTATCTGCGCGGTCTGGGCCTCTCCGCCCCGGTCGTTGTCTATACCGAGCCCGACGCCGGCTTCGCCCTGCTGGAGGATCTGGGCGACGATCTGTTCGCGCGCCTCACCGAGGCCGGCGCCGATGAGCGCCCGCTCTATGACGGGGCCATCGACACCCTCGCCCGCCTGCACGAGGCGGCGCCGCCCGACGTGTTGTCGGCCGATGGCGTGTCATGGCCGCTGCTCACCTATGACGATCTGGCGCTGAAGACCGGTGGCGATCTTCTGCCTCTATGGCTGCCGAAGTTCGCGCCGGCGATGAGCATCGACGATGCGGCCCCGGCCGAATGGGAGGCGATCTGGGCACCGATCCGGACGCGCGGCGAAGCCGGGGCGAGCGTCTTCTGCCACCGTGACTATCACGCCGAAAATCTCCTCTGGCTGCCCGGTCGGAATGGCTCGGCGCGGGTCGGCCTGCTCGACTTTCAGGACGCTCTCCGCGCCCATCCGGCCTGGGACCTGTCGATGCTTCTGCATGATGCGCGCCGCGAGGTGAGCGCCGAACTGGAGGCGCGGGCCTTGGCGCGTTACTTCGCCTTGCGTCCCGGCGTGGACAGGGAATCGTTCATGGCCGATTTCCATGCTCTGGGCGCGCTCAACATCTGCCGCATCCTTGGCATCTTCGCCCGCCTGGTGGTGCGCGATGGCAAGCCGCGCTACGCCGCCTTCATGCCGAGGCTTTGGCGCTATCTCGATCGTTGCCTGATCCGGCACGCCCCCGCCGGGCTCGAAACCTGGCTGGCCGGCCACGTTCCGGATGAGGTGCGCGGGAGATGAACCGGCGCGGGGGGCGGCGACCGACGACAGCCATGGTCCTGGCCGCTGGGCTCGGTACGCGCATGCGTCCGTTGACGGACGACAAACCCAAGGCTCTGGTCGAGGTCGCGGGCCG
>DATCEL010000210.1:0-2706 GCA_036510115.1 Caulobacteraceae bacterium | reverse complement strand
GGATCAGGTGGCTCAAGTCACCCCGCGAATGCGCTAATCCATTGCCGGATTGGCGAGGGGCTCGCCGGCGAAGAAGCGGCGCAGGTTCTCGCGCGTGAGCGCCAGCATCTTGGGCACCGCGGCGGCCGTGGCGCCGGCGGTGTGGGGTGTCAGGACCGTGTTCGGCACGCCATTCCACCGGTCCGCGGGCGTCGGCTCCTGGCGGAAGACGTCCAGAGCCGCCATGCCGAGACGTCCGGCCTTTAGCGCCGCGATAACCGCGTCCTCGTCCACAATCTGGCCGCGCGAGACGTTCACCAGCAGTCCGTTCGGCCCAAGTGCGTCGATGATGTCGCGCGAGATGAGACCGGTTGTTTCGGGAGCCGCCTTGCACGCGACCGCGAGAATTTCGCTGTCCGCCGCCAGCGCCGCCAGGCTGTTTCGTCGTGGCCAGGGGGCTTCGGGCTTCTCCCAGGGTCCCCACCAGGCGGTCGTCAGCCCGAAGGCGTCCGCGCGACGCGCCAAGGCCGCGCCGATTTCGCCAAGCCCGACGATGCCCAGACGGCGTCCGCCCAGGGAAGAACTGACCATCTTCTCCGTCGGCTTCCACATTCCGGCGCGCACTTGGCTGTCTCCGGCCACGATCCGCCTCCACGCGGCGAGAATCAGGCCGATGGCGTGGTCGGCGACATCCTCGTGATTGACCCCCGGCGAATGACTGACTTGCAACCCGCGCGCCTTGGCCCAGGCGAGATCGACACCGTCATAACCGGACGTGAAACAGGCGATCAGACCGAGGTTGGGAAGGCTTTCCGCCAGCTTCTTGTCGAGCGAGAACTCGCCAGCCACGACCAGGGCGGCGATCGTGCCGACGGCCTCCAGCGGCGGGCCCTCCCAGAAGCGCCAGACGACGTAGTCCGGTTCGAGCACGGGCCCCAGGAAGGCCAGGTGGGGCTGGACGATCAGCAAGGCAGGTTTTGACGCGGTCACGATCAATCCCAGCATTTGGACGCGCGGCATTACAACCGCGGGGCGGCGCTTGACCAGAGCCGTGAGCGCGGCCATGGGCCGATGATGCAACGGATCGCCATCGTCGGCTGTTCCGGCGGCGGCAAATCGACCCTCGCCCGCGCCCTCGGCGCGAAACTGCGCCTGCCCGTCGTCCATCTCGACAATCTGTTCTGGAAGCCGGGATGGGTCGAAAGCAGCCTCGAAGATTTCCGCCCCCGCGTCGAGGTAGCGGCCGCCGCCGAGTGTTGGATCATCGAGGGAAACTTCACCTCGGCTTCCGCCCTCCGCTTCGCCCGCGCGGACACGATCATCTGGATCGAATTGCCGATCGGCTTGTGTCTGTGGCGCGCCTTCAGCCGCATGCTGTTCAACTTCGGCCAAGCGCGCGACGACATGTCGCCGGGCTGCCAGGAGCGCTTCGACCTCGCCTTCTATCGCTACATCTGGGACTGGAACGGCGATTCGCGGCCAAAGATGGCGCGCGTGCTCTCTGAGCTGGCGCCCCATGCGCGGCTTATCCGCCTGGCGAGCGACCAGGACACTCGCCGTTTCCTAGCCTCGGTTGAACCTCTGCCGCTATCGACCGTTTAGAAACCCGGGGGCCAGTTATTCCGCAACCTTGGAGGTTCCCGTGCTCACCAGATTTATCATCGCCGGCGTGGCGATCAGCGCTTTCGCCGCCGTCGGCGCCTCGGCCCATACGATGCGCCACCATCACCGCGCCAACGGCGGTTCGGCCGCCTACGCCGCACCCGCTCAGCCGATCCCCTATGCTCAACTGGACCACTACATGAAGGCCTCGTCGCGCGAGCGTAAATCGATGGCGGTGGCCGCCGCCAGTACTGGCGCCGCCTCCAACACCAACGCCAGCACGTCCGACACAACGACCGCCGCACCCGTTTCGGAAATGCCCGCGCCGACCACCGGCGTCACCCCCGATACAACCGCGATGCCGGACACCAGCGCCATGTCGAACCCGAGCGCGGTCAAGCCGATGTCCCCTGGCGCGGCTCCTGCTGAAAACGGCGTCGCGCCGCCGGTGAATGGCGCCGCCGTGAACCCGCCGGCCGCAACCATGCCGGCGCCGGCGATGCCGCCGAAATAGTTGGTCAGGCCTTGGCGAGCTTCGCCAGAGCCGCGCCGGCGGTCGCGGCCCCTGGGCCGATGACGATGTGAATCGTTCCCGGCGCGGTCGCCACAACCGCCCGGGCGCCGGCGGCGACCGCCGCCGCCTCGTCGATCGGGCCAGGGGCCTTTTGCGTCACGATCAGCCGGCTTGAGCGGGTTTCGACCGCCCCCAGGGCGCCGCCGAGCGCCTTGGCCAGCCCTTCCGCCGAGATAACGGACCTCGACAACGCCATCGGTCCGGCCGCGAGCGCGTCGGTGATGTCGCGCGCCGTCTGATCGGCTGTCGCGCCGATCACCACCTGTAGGTCCCGCTCGGACGGCCTGACCAGGCCGCGGGCGCCCAAGGCGCGCAGCGCCGCCTCATCGACCCCTTCCTGACGCGCCACGACGAGGCGCAAACGGGTGGTGCACGCCCCCACGCTGAGAATATTGCCGGCGCCGCCCAAGGCCGCGACATAGGCGCGAGCGCGCTCGCCCGGGGCCTTGATCGTTGTCACCAGGATGGGCTCATCCTCTCGCCCGGGCGTTTTCAGATTGAAGCGGCGGATGAACACGCGAAACAGGCCGTAGTAGAGCGCGAAATAGACT
>DATCEL010000209.1:0-3419 GCA_036510115.1 Caulobacteraceae bacterium | reverse complement strand
CGCCCCAGCGTTCGGCGATCGCGCCGGCCAGGCGCGTGGCGGCGGTCACAGTGATCTGCTGGCCAAGAATCGCCCGCACCGCCAGTTCGAAACCATCCCAGGCGCCGGGAACACGCAGGCCGGGCCGCGCGGCCACCAAGGGCGCAAGCCGCGCATCGCGCGAAAGCGCCGCTCCGATCGCTTCGGGGTCGGCGTCGAGATCGAAAATCTGGCGCACCCGGGCGATGATGCGGGGCAGGGCCGAGAGCTGGGGAAAGCGGATCGTCGCGCGCACCCGGTTGCCTTCGGGCTCGTGGCGCACGGCGAGACTCCCCGTCGCGCCCGAAATCTCGATCGTGCGGCGGTAGACGCCGTCTTCGACCAACTCGACGCCAGGGATCGCCCTCAGGGCGAGAAAGCCCAGCAGAGCGTCCCAATCATAGGGCGGCCGGTAGCCAAGCGAGAGGGTGATGCCCGCGTCGGGGCTGGCGTCGCGGCGCACGGCGCGGCGCAATTCTGTCGGCGGCCGGCCAAAGAGACTGAGCATGGTCTCGTTGAACCGCCTGACGCTGCCGAAACCCGCCGCCATGGCGATCTCGGTCATGGTCAGCTCGCTCTCATGGATGAGCTGCTTGGCGATGTGGACGCGCCGCGTCTGGGCGACACTGATCGGAGAGGCCCCGACATGCTTGAGGAAGAGCCGGCGCAGGTGCCGCTCGCCGACGCCCAACCGGCCGGCGAGATCATCGACGTCGTCATCGTCCAGCGCGCCCATGTCGATCAGGCTGATCGCGCGGGTGACGGTGTTGGAGGCGCCGCGCCAGGCGCCTTGGCCGGGCGCCGTCTCTGGCCGGCATCTCAGGCACGGTCGGAAGCCGGCCGCCTGGGCCGCGGCGGCCGTCGGATAGTAGCGGCAGTTTTCCGCTTTCGACGGCCGCGCCGGACAGACCGGCCGGCAATAGATCCCGGTCGTCAGGACGGCGGTGAAGAAGCGCCCGTCGAAACGGGCGTCCCGGGCGAGCACGGCTTGGCGGCAAAGGATTGGGTCGAGCAGCATGAAGGCGACCATACGCGCATTGTGCTCTCTGAGTCTGGCGGTTTTCGGACTCAAATGATCGCTCATGGCCCCGCGTTCACGCTTGTCAGGCCTGATGCCACAGCGCAGGCTGGCGTGGGATGTGGAGGACGCGATGGACGGGCCGGTCGAAGACCTCACGGTCGACTTTCTCTCCTGGCTTTCGAATGGACCGAAGCCTTACGCCGAGGTGATGGAGGCTTGGCGCACGTCCTGTCCGCGTCTCATGGTCTGGGAAGAGGCGCTCGACGCGCGTCTCGTCATTCGCCAGTCTGGCGGCGCGGGCGGCGCGGATGACGCGAGCGTCGCCCTGACCGACGCGGGCCGCGCGTGGCTCGCTGCGCGCAGGGCCCTGGCGGTCTGAACCGGATCGTTCCGATTGACGACGCGGACGATCCGCGGATCGCGGCATTCCGCGACGTCCGCGACCGCGACATCGCCGGGCGTTTGGGCGGGTTCATCGCCGAGGGCGAAGTCGTGCTGCGGGTGCTGGCGCGGAGCCGCCTGCATCGGGCGCGGGCGATCCTGATCGCCGCCAAGCGGCTGGAAAGCCTGGCGCCGATCCTCTCCGGCTTCGCCGACGACGTGCCGATCTACACGGCCGGCCAAGCGGCGATGGACCAGATCGTCGGCTTTCCGATCCATCGCGGGATCCTCGCTTTTGGCGAGCGCGCGCGCGAAGTCTCCGCCGACGCACTGTTGGGCGCCATCGAGGGGCCAGCGCGCCTTGTCGCGCTGTTTGGCGTCGCCAACCATGACAACGTGGGTGGCGTCTTCCGCAACGCCGCCGCTTTCGGCGCCCGCGCCCTGCTGCTCGACGGCGCCTGTTGCGACCCGCTCTACCGCAAGGCAATCCGCGTCTCGGTCGGCGCCGCCCTCACCGTGCCGTTCGCGCGTTTCGCGTCCGGCGAGGATCCGCTGGATCTGTTGGCGCGCCACGGTTTCGCGGCCCTGGCGCTGAGTCCGAGCGGCGCCGCGCCGCTCGCGGCCCTCGACCCGCCAAGACGGACGGCCGTACTTCTCGGAGCGGAAGGCGCGGGATTGCCTGGTGCCATCCTCGAGCGCGTCGCCACGGTCGCCATTCCCATGGCCAGCGGCTTCGATTCCCTCAATCTGGCGACCGTGAGCGGGATCGTACTCAACCATCTGGCGCAGAGAGACGCCGGACGTAATGATCGCGGGGAGCCGCGAGGGGATCAGCCATGACCGGGACCTACATCGCCGCGATCGACCAGGGGACGACCTCCTCGCGGTGCATGATCTTCGACGCGGACGGCGCGGCCCTGGCCAGCGCCCAGGCCGAACACCGCCAGATCTTTCCGCGCCCAGGCTGGGTCGAGCACGACGCCCTGGAGATCTGGGACAAGGTCACGGGCGTCGTTTCCGGCGCCATGGCCAAGCTCGGCATTGGGCCGGCCGACCTCGCCGCCGTGGGCATCACCAATCAGCGGGAGACGACGCTCGTCTGGGAGAAGTCCACCGGGCGGCCGGTTCACAACGCCATTGTCTGGCAGGATACGCGCACGGCGGAGCTCGTCGCCACACTGGCGGGCACGGAGGGACGAGACCGGTTTCGCGCCACCTGCGGACTGCCGCTGGCGACCTATTTCTCCGGTCCGAAGCTGCGCTGGATTCTGGACGAGGTCGACGGCGCGCGTGCAGCGGCCGAGCGGGGCGAGTTGCTCTTCGGCACCATGGACTGCTGGCTGATTTGGAAGCTCACCGGCGAACATGTCACCGACGTCACCAACGCCAGTCGCACCATGCTGATGAATCTCGCCACCCTCGACTGGGACGACACCGTGCTGGCCGCCATGGACGTGCCGCGCGCGATGCTGCCGCGCATCGTCTCCTCCTCGCAGGTCTTCGGTCGAGGACGCGGCGTTCTTGAGGGCGTGAAAGTCGCCGCCGCGCTCGGCGACCAGCAGGCCGCGCTCTTCGGCCAGACCTGCTTTTCGCCAGGCGACGGCAAATGCACGTACGGTACCGGCAATTTTCTGCTGGTGAACACCGGCGAGCGCGCTGTGACCTCTACCCATGGTCTGCTTACGACAGTCGGCTATCGCATCGGTGAAGAACCGGCGGTCTACGCCCTGGAAGGCTCAATCGCGGTCACCGGCGCGCTCGTCCAGTGGCTGCGCGACAACCTCGGAATCATCCGATCGGCGTCGGAGGTCGAGACGCTGGCGAAGAGCGTGCCGGACAACGGCGGTTGCTATTTCGTGCCCGCCTTTTCGGGTCTGTTCGCGCCTCATTGGCGCGACGATGCGCGCGGGGTCATCGCCGGATTGACCGCCTATGTGACCGCCGCGCACATTGCCCGAGCCGCGCTGGAGGCTGTCGCCTGGCAGACGCGGGAGGTGGC